>CAMLFJ010000414.1 GCA_946479205.1 uncultured bacterium
AACGAAATCAGCGACTTACCGGCGATCCGTCGGGCGACCTGGGGGCCGCCCACGAGGGCTCGTGGGCGACTACGAAATCCCGTGGGGGGGACGGCTGATGCCGAGCCGGCTCATGCGGCTGCGGAGGGTGTTCGCATGAAGACCGAGCGCCTTGGCGGCCCCGGCGGGCCCCTCGACCACCCACCGGCTCCGCTCGAGCGCGTCCCGGATGTGTCGCCGCTCCATCTCCTCGAGGGTGACGTGCTCGGTCGGCACCTGGGGCTGCGCGGAGGCGGCGCCGACCGGTCGACCCACCGGGAGCAGGTCGGGGCCGAGCTCGAGCACGCGCCCCGACGCCAGCACGGTCGCCCGCTCGATGATGTTCTGCAGCTCCCGGACATTCCCCGGCCAGTCGTACGTCACCAGGCGCTCCATGGTGGGCTGGGAGACCACCTCCACCGGCTTCCCGAACTCCTTCGCGAAGCGGGCCAGGAAGAACATGACCAGCTGGGGGATGTCGCCGCGCCGGTCCCGGAGCGGCGGAACCCGGACCGGGAAGACGTTGAGGCGATAGAACAGGTCGGCGCGGAAGCGCCCGGCCGCCACCGCCTCCTCCAGGTTGCGGTTGGTGGCCGCGATGACCCGCACGTTCACCTTGAGCGTACGGCTACTACCCACCGGCTCGAACTCGCGCTCCTGTAGCACGCGCAGCAGCTTCACCTGGGTCTCGAGCGGCAGGTCGCCGACCTCGTCGAGGAAGATCGTCCCGCCGTCCGCCAGCTCGAAGCGGCCGGTCCGCCGATCGAGCGCGCCGGTGAAGGCCCCCTTGACGTGGCCGAACAGCTCGGACTCGACGAGGCCCGCCGAGATCGCGCTGCAGTTCACCTTGACCAGTGGGCGGTCGCGCCGCGCGCTCCGGCTGTGCACGGCCCGGGCGATCAGCTCCTTGCCGGTGCCGGTCTCGCCGAGCACCAGCACGGTGGAGTCGGTGGACGCGACCTGCTCCACCTGCCGCAGGACGGCGAGCAGCGCGGAGCTACCGCCGACCATCTCGACGAAGTTGTGCTCGCCCTGGATCTCCTCCTGCAGGTAGACGTTCTCGGCGTGGAGCCGGTTCTTGAGCGCCTCGACCTCGGCGAGCGCCTGCCGCAGCCGCTCGTCGGCCTTGAGGCGCTCGATCTCCGCCCCCGCGCGCGCCGCGAAGGCCCGCAGCACCGGGATGGCGCGGCTCGTCTCGCCGAGCGGCTTGTCGTCGAGCACCGCCAGGTGGCCGGCCACCCGGTTGGCCGAATCCCACACCGGGATCCCGAGGAAGCTCTGCGCGCCGATGTCGACCAGGTCGCGGTCCTCCGGGAAGAGCCGCTGGAGGTCGGCGTGGTGGACCACCGTTTCGCCTTCGATGACGAGCCGGCACGGGGTCGGGGCCGCGTCGTACTCGACGTTGTCCGCGAAGCGGTCGCCCTTCCAGTACGCGAGCATGCGCACGCGGCCCGGCTGATCGGGCACGCACTCGGTGAGGAAGGCGTAGCGCACCTGCAGCGCGGTGGCGAGGTGGCGCACCAGCGAGTAGAAGAAATCCCGGCCGGTGACCGCCGCGGTCCCCTCCGCGATCGCCCGGAGCATCTCCTCGGCGCGCGTGAGCGCCTCGTAGGCCTGCATGTTCTCGACCGCGAGGGCCACCTGTTTCGCCGCCTCCTGCAGGAACGCGGTGGTCTCACCGGTGAACCGGTTCGCCACCGTGGTCGCGACCGCCAGCGTGCCGGTGGCCCGGCCCCGCACGAGCAGGGGCACGATCATGTAGGAGCGGATCCCGTCGGCGAACGCCCACTCGTCGGCCGGGTACGTCTGCTCGGCCTCCAGGTTCGACCGCAGCAGCGGCTTCTGCTCCTTGAACACCCAGCCCACGTGGCTCTCGCCCGGCCGCATCTCGAGCCCGACCGCGAAGTAGGTGCTGGGCAGCGACGACTCGAAGATGGAGAGGGTGAGGACGTCGCGGGCCGGGTCGTGCAGGAACACCGCGATGCGCTCGAACGGAATCACGCGCCCGATGGCGGTCGCGATGGCGTGGAAGAGGCCTTCGCGGGTGAGGTTCGAGATGAGGGCGTTGTTGATCTCGAGCAGGGTCTGGTAGACGGCCGCCGGCCCGGTGGAATCCACGAGCCGAGCCTAGCACACCGGATGCGGTGGCTAGGCGAGCAGTGCCTTCCAGCGATCCGCTGGCATCCCCAGCGCGGCCTCGACCACCCGCGGGTCGAACTGCTGCCCCGCCTCGTCCTTGAGCACCGCGAGCGCCTCGTCGAGCGAGCGGGCCGGTCGGTGGGGCCGATCGTGGGTCATCGCGTCCAGCGCGTCGACCACCGCGAACACGCGGGCGACCAGGGGGATCTCGTCGGCCTTGAGACCCTGCGGATACCCGGCCCCGTCGTACCGCTCGTGGTGGCCCGCCACCACGTCGAGAGCCGGCGTGAGCAGCGGCACTTCCTCCAGGATCTCCACCCCCGCCTTCGGGTGACTCTGCACCAGGAGCCGCTCCTCGGGTGTGAGCGGACCCGGCGTGTGGAGCACCGACTCTGGGATCCGGATCTCGCCGATGTCGTGCAGCAGCGCGCCCAGCTCGAGCGCCTCCCGCTGCGCCCGATCGAGCTCGAGGCCCTCGGCCAGGGCCTCGCTCGCCCGGGCCAGGCGGCCGAGCGACCCGCTCTCGCCGTCGCGGGACTCGAGCGCGCGCACCAGCACGTCCACCAGGCTGCGGTGAGAGGCGTGCAGACGGTCCACCATCAGGTGGAAGACGTTGCCGAGGAGCCCGATCTCGTCCCGCGCGTCGACCCGGACCGGGCTCGCCAGATCCCCCTCGACCACTCGCTGAGCCGCCGCCACGAGCTGACTCACCGGTCGCGTCACCTGCCGGGAGATGAGCACGCCCGCGCCGACCGCCAGCAGGCCCGCGACCAGGGAGTGCAGCCAGAGCCGGCGGCGCACCGCCTGCAGCTGGACCAGGTACACGTCGGCGCGGAAGTCGACCTCGAGCGCGCCCACCGTCTGCTCGGTCCGGTTCCGGATCGGCGCGAAGGCGGTGATCCAGCGGCCGTCGTCGCTCGCGTAGATGCCGGTGAAGCCGGCCTGCCCCTCCGCCAGGACCCGCCGGAGCACCGGCCGGGTCTCGGGCGCGAGCCGATACGCCTGGCCGACCTGGGCCAGCCCGTTGCTGATCACCCCGTAGCGGGCGGTGTCGCCCTCGATGTTCGAGAGGGTGTAGACCGCGTCGCCCAGCTGGTTCGTTTCCTGAATCAGCAGGAGGCGGTCCCGCAGGGCCAGGTACTCCGGCGTGTCGTTCCGGCCCGCCCGCACCACCTGCTCGTGGGCCTCCCCGTCGATCAGGAGGGCCCCGGTGCGCGCGATGTTGAGCAGCAGGCCCCCGAGCGATTCGCGGAGGAACCGCTCCTGCGCCCGGTACTGCAGCAGCCCGCTGACCAGGATCCCGACCGCGGTGAGCAGCAGCACCGCGATGGTCAGGCGCCAGCCGAGCCGTCGCCAGATGGGCAGGCGCGCGCGCCGCGGCGCGGCGCTCTCCTTGATCGT
Organism: uncultured bacterium; assembly: GCA_946479205.1. The sequence goes on from CAMLFJ010000414.1 coordinate 3,559, forward strand.
CATCGCGGGGCCTCCAGAGTCTCCACGCTCAGCTCGGAGACGTCGCGCTCGAAGAACAGCTCCACCGTCCAGTCCAGGACGACACGCAGGCGCGCCGACCACGTCGGCAGCTTCATCATGTAGATCGTCTTCCACATGAACCAGGCCGGGAAGCCGAACAGCTTGAACCCGGAGAGATCCGCGACCGCGGTGTGCCGGGACAGCGGCACCATCTCGCCGAGCAGCTTGAAGTCGAACGGCTTGCGC
>CAMLFJ010000415.1 GCA_946479205.1 uncultured bacterium
CCAACGGACGCTGGGCGATGGACAAGGACATCGCGCAGGCCATCGCGGGCCAGCTGACCGAGAACGGCATCAAGACCAACGTGAAGATCATCGGGGAGTGGGGCAGCTACGTCCGTTCGGTCCTCGACCACAAGACCGAGGACATCTTCATGAACGGCTGGTGCCTGCCGAGCCTGGAGCCCGACCACTGGGTGACGCCGAATCTCCACACCGGGGAGCCGGTGTCGCAGTACTCGAATCCGGAGGTCGACAAGCTCATGGAGGCGGCCCGGGCCGAGATGAACGTGGAGAAGCGGAAGCAGCTCTACGCCCAGCTCCTCCGCCTGATCCGCGACGACGCGCCGTGGATCTTTGGCTACCAGCAGATGGATATCTACGGCGTGAACACGCGCCTCAAGTGGACGCCGCGCGGCGACGAGTCGATCCGGCTCACCGAGATCGGCTTCTAGGTCTCCGGGGAGAGGGGGCGTGGTCCCCTCTCCCCTCCGCTGATGCTCGCCTTTCTCGCGCGACGGCTCCTGCAGAGCGGGTTCGTCCTGCTCGGCGTCTCCGTGATCGTGTTCGGGCTCCTGCACCTGACCGGTGATCCGACCCGGTTGCTCCTGCCGCTCGAGGCGCGCGAGGAAGACGTCCGGCAGCTCCGCACCCTGCTCGGGCTCGACGATCCGCTCTGGATCCAGTACGTCCGGTTCCTGTCGCGGGCGGTGCGAGGTGATTTTGGCCTCTCGTTCAAGCACCAGGTGCCCGCCCTCGGCCTCATCCTGAGCACGCTACCCGCGACGCTCCAGCTCACGGTGTCGGGCCTCTCCCTCGCCCTCGTGGTGGCGGTGCCGGTCGGAATTCTCGCCGCCCTCCGCCGCAACTCGCTGCTCGACGCGATCTGCTCGGTCGGCGTCCTGATGGGGCAGGCGATGCCGGTCTACTGGCTCGGGCTCCTCCTCATCCTCGTCTTCGCGGTGTGGCTCGGCTGGTTTCCCGCGGCGGGCCGCGACGGCCTCCGCTCGTTCGTGCTGCCCGCCTGCGCGCTCGGCGCCTTCTCCATGGCGCGCATCGCGCGGCTGGCCCGATCGGGGATGCTGGAGGTACTGGCCCAGGACTACGTGCGAACGGCCCGCTCCGCGGGGATCCGCGCCTTCGTGGTCACCTACAAGTACGCGCTGAAGAACGCGGCGATCCCGCTCGTCACCGTCATCGGCCTCGAGTTCGGCATCTTGCTCGGAGGCGCGGTCATCACCGAGACGATCTTCGCCTGGCCCGGGGTCGGGCGCCTCGCGGTGGACGCGATCTTCAGCCGCGACTATCCGCTCGTGCAGGCGATCGTGGCGGTACTCGCCACGCTCTTCGTGCTCATCAACCTGGCGGTGGATCTCGTCTACACCTACCTCGACCCGCGAATCGTCTACGTGCGGAGCGCCCGGTGACCGAGGCGGCCGCGGTCGCGCTTCCCGCCGTCACCCGTGCGCGCCGTCGGCGTGTCAGCTTCCGCGCCGTGTTCGGGATCACGGTGCTGCTGGCCATCGGCGGCTCCGCCCTGCTCGCCCCGCGGCTCGCCCCGTGGGATCCCGCGCGGCAGATGTTGCTCAAGCGCCTCCGTCCGCCCGCGTGGGAGGCGCGCGGGCTGCGCGAGCACCCCCTGGGGACCGATCACCTGGGGCGGGACATCCTGAGCCGGATCCTCCACGGGGGGCGGATCTCGCTGCTGGTGGGCCTCTCCGCGGTCGCGCTCGCCGCCGGCCTCGGGGTCACCCTCGGCCTGTGCGCGGGCTTCTTCGGCGGTCGCGCCGACGCGATCATCATGCGGATCGTCGACGTCTTCCTCGCCATTCCCTACATCCTGCTCGCGATGGGGGTGGTGTTCGCGCTGGGGCCGAGTCTTCTCAACGTCATCCTCGTCATGGGGGCCACCCGGTGGGTGCAGTTCGCGCGGATCGTCCGGGCCGACGTGCTGTCGATCCGGGAGCGGGAGTTCGTCACCGGGGCCCGGGCGCGGGGCAACCGCTCCGGGCGCCTCCTGCTCCGGCACGTGCTCCCGAACGCGCTCACCCCGATCATCGTGGTGGCCACGCTCGAGCTGGCGTTCATGATCATCTACGAGTCCGCCCTGTCCTTCCTCGGCCTCGGGGTCCAGCCGCCCACGCCGACCTGGGGCTGGATGCTCGCGGACGGCCGCAACTACATCGCGACCGCCTGGTGGCTCGCCACCTTCCCCGGCCTCGCGATCATGCTGACCGTGCTCGCGGTGAACCTCCTCGGCGACTGGCTGCGGGACACCCTCGACCCGCGGTTGAAGATCTAGCTCCGTGCCGCCGCTGCTCCAGGTCGAAGACCTCGTGACCGAGTTCCGCACCGGGACCGGCCCGCTGCGCGCGGTGGATCGGGTGAGCTTCACGGTCGACCGGGGCGAGGTACTGGGGCTGGTCGGGGAATCCGGGTGCGGGAAGAGTGTCACCTCGCTCTCCATCATGCGGCTCGTGCCGCCGCCGGGGCGTATCACGGCCGGGCGCATCCTGCTCGACGGCGAGGATCTCCTCGTCAAGGACGCGGAGGCGATGCGCCAGGTGCGCGGCGCCCGCATCGGTATGGTCTTCCAGGAGCCCATGACGTCGCTCAATCCGGTCTTCTCGATCGGCGATCAGATCGCCTCGGCCGCGCTCGCGCATTCGGGCGGTGGCCGCGCGGCGGCCTGGGAGCGGGCGGTGGAGATGCTGCACCAGGTCCAGGTGCCGGCGCCGGGCGAGCGCGTCCGGGACTATCCACACCAGCTCTCGGGTGGGCTCCGGCAACGCGCGATGCTGGCGCTCGCGCTCATCTCGGGTCCCCGGCTCCTGATCGCGGACGAGCCGACCACCGCCCTCGACGTGACGATCCAGGCCCAGATCCTCGACCTGCTCCGGCGCCTGCAGGCCGAGCGCGGCATGGCCGTGCTCATGATCACCCACGACCTCGGGGTCGTCGCCGAGCTGTGCCACCGGGTCGCGGTGATCTACGCGGGGCGCATCGTGGAGCTGGCGCCGGTGGAGCGGATCTTCGCGCGGCCGCTCCATCCCTACACGCGGGGGCTGCTCCGCTGCCTGCCGCACCCGAGCCGCTTCGGCCAGCCGCTCTTCTCCATCGAAGGCACGCCCCCCGATTCGCGCCGGCCGAGCGCGGGATGCCGGTTCGCACCCCGCTGCCCCCACGCGATCGAGAGCTGCCGGCGCGATGACCCTCCGCTCGAGGCCCGGGAGCCGGGCCATCTGGTGGCCTGCCCGGTGACCACGTGAGCCCCGGCCCGCTGCTCGAGGTCCAGGACCTCGCCAAGCGCTTCGAGGTGGGCGGGAGCTGGATCGGCCGGCATCGGCGCGTGATCCGGGCGGTGGATGGGATCAGCTTCTCGCTGGAGGCGGGAGAGACCCTGGGGCTCGTCGGCGAGTCGGGCTGCGGCAAGTCCACCACCGGCCGCCTGATCCTGCGATTGATCGAGCCCAGCGCGGGACGGATCCGGCTGGAGGGCCGGGACCTGCTCGGGCTGCCGGCGCGCGAGCTCTGGGCCGCGCGCCGCCGCATGCAGATCGTCTTCCAGGATCCCTACGGCTCGCTGAACCCGCGGATGCGGGTCGGTCAGATCATCGCCGAGCCGCTCGCGATCTACCACGACGCGGACGCCGCGGCCCGCCGGGGGCGGGTGAGCGAGCTGCTCGAGCTGGTGGGACTCGATCCCGCCTTCGCGCTACGCTATCCGCACGAGCTGTCGGGCGGCCAGCGTCAGCGCATCGGCATCGCGGCGGCGCTCGCGCTCCACCCCGCGCTGATCGTGGC
>CAMLFJ010000416.1 GCA_946479205.1 uncultured bacterium
CCATCGCCACGACGCAAACCAGCGCTCCGCGCTTCATGATCAGCTCGAACGAGCTACCCTGCTCCGATGCGGGCGTGTCCATGACCGCCATCCTCCTGATGGGCTCTAGTCGGCGCCTATCGAGAGCCAGAGTATGAGCGAGCTCGCCCCGATGAATGCCACCGTGATCACTGTCGTCAGCAGCATCGCGCTCGACCCTCCGGGATCTCGTCCCTGGCGCTCCTTCTTTCGTCCGCCGGCGTAGGGTAGCAAGAGCCAAGCCACGACGGGCGCCGCGAGAAATCAGCCAGTTGGGCTCCCACCGCCCCCGCGGGATCCGGAGCTTGTCAGGTCGGGTGCCCAGACTTTGTCAGATCACGCAGCGCAGCGACGCTAAGTGCGTGCAATATTTGGATGCAAGACTGGCCCTGTTCTTGCCTCTCCCTGTCCGTCATGACTGTCAACTCCGCGGTCCGTCTCAAGGTGCTGGGCGGCGCCCTTCTCGGGGCGCTGGTGGCGATCACCGTGGTCACCCTGGTATCCGCCCGGCGGGAGGCACCAAATCCGGTCGCCGAGTCGCGGCGCGTCGAGGCTCCGGCGCCCGCCGCCCCGCCGGCCGCCGAACCGCCGGCGCCGGCCCCGGTCCCCTCGCGCTCGCGCGGCCAGGCCGAATGGACGTTCTTCTTCCGCCCGGGTGATACGTTGAGCCGCATGGCGGATGGAAGCCCGCTCGGAGTCGTGGCGCGGCTCGAGCGTCAGCACAAGTTCCCCGATGGCTCCACCGGCCCGGCCTATGTGATCCGGTCGGCCGACCAGCGTGAGAGCGCGTTCGACGCCGACGAGCTGGAGCGGCGCGCGCGCATCGAGACGGTCCGGGACGTCCGAATCGCCCCGGCCCGCCCGCCCGACGCACCGCCGACCCGCTAACCGAGAGCCCGCTCCACCGCGAGGCCCATTAGAGGCTAGTCCGGATGGAAGGCTCCGTAGCCTCGGTCGACTCGATCATCCTGGTCGCGGGCATCGTGCTGATCCTTCTCACCAGCCTCCGCGGATCCAGCCGGAAGTCCCGGAGGAAGGCCGCGAAGGGACAGACCGGCGCTCTCGTCGGCATCATGGTCTGGCTGGGCTGTCTCGGCGTCGCGCTGTATCTGATCTTCGGCTGAGACCTACTGTGTCACCGCCTGCTTCCATGACACCGCCCCCGCCACGTTCGCGGGCTGCGGGGCGGTGCACGCGGTGCCGCGCGCGCCCACGCTGGCGGTTCCCCCGCGCACCGAGCAGACGCCGAAGGGCGTGCCCAGCTCCGCGGTGCCCTGCACCACGGTGAGCGAGCTCTGGCCGTCCTCGGCCACCTTCAGGTCGATCTCCGCATCCCGCGCCGCCGCGACGGCCGCGGGCGTCTCGATCTCGAGCTGGTTCGCGCCGGCCCCCGCCTTGGCCCAGACCCCGCCCCGGCTCAGGCGGAGGATGCGCGTGGTCCCGCCGGTCTTGTCCCAGCGCGAGAGGATCTTGACCGTGGTGCGCTCGTTCAGGGCCACCGGAATGCCGGGCTTGAACTGGAGCAGGGCCTGGCTCGCCGCCTCGGTGCGGAGCACGTCGCCCTCGTAGAGCGGCAGCGACCCGCGCCCCTGCAGGCGATGCTCGATGCCGTCGGTCCGCACCACCACCAGCGTGCCCACCGCGTTCTGGGCCGTGCCCACCGGCACACCCTGCGCCGCCGCCGGTGCCGCGCCGCCCCCCGCGCCCACCGACCAGACCGCCAGCGCGATCGCCATCGCTCCCGCCCGCCAGACCCGCGCGCTCATGCCAGCCTCAGTTCCCGTGGTAGACGACGCGAATCGGCTTGCGGCCCACCGGCACCGTGGCCAGGACCGAGCTGCTGCCGGCGTCGATGACCTTCAGATCGTTCGAGATCTCGTGCACCACGAAGAGCCGCGTCCCCTCCCGGTTGTTGGCGATCCCGTTCGGCCGCTGCCCCACGTCGATCTGCTCCAGGATGCGAAGGTTGCTCGGATCCGCGCTCACCACCACCACGCGATTGAGCCCCGCGACGGTGACGTAGGCGTTCGGGCCCTGCAGGCCCTTGAAGCCGAACGCGATCTGCTGCGGCGCCGGGCCGACGTTGATCGCGGCGATCTTGTCCTGCGTGGCCGGATCGATGACGTAGATGTCGGTACCGCCGGTGTTGGTGCCCCAGATGCGACCGTCGGGGCCCAGCACCAGGAAGTGCGGATTCGTGCCCACCGGGATCGCCTTGATCACGCGATGCGAGGCGGTGTCGATCACCTCCACCGTCCTGTCGCCCTGGTTGCTCACGTAGGCGAAGCGGCCGTCACGCGAGAAGGTCAGCCCGGTCGGCCCCTTGCCCACCGCGATGGTGCCGAGGATCCGGAAGCTGCCGGTGTCCACGATCGAGATCGTGTTCTCGCCGATGTTGGCGACCCAGGCCTGCCGATTGTCGTTGGTGAGCGTGACCACGTGGGCCCGGTCGCCGGTGGCGATGGAGGCCACCGTCTCGAGCGCGCGCGTGTTGATCGCCGACAGCCGGCCCGAGGCCAGGTTCGTGGCGAAGAGCCAGCGCCCGTCGCGCGAGACGGCCAGGTCGTGGGTCGCGTGGTTGCGCGCGTCCACGGTGGCGATCACCTGGAAGGAGTCGCCGTCCACGACCGTCACCGAGTTCGAGCTCTCGTTGGCGACGAAGACGCGCGACCGCGGCGCCTCCTCGGTCTCCTTCACCTGCATGTCGGCGCAGCCGGCCACGAGGCCGAGCGAGAGCACGACGAGGATTCGGCGCATGAGCTCCTCCTGACTGCGGCTGGGAAAGCGCCTCTTACCTTCGTCCAGGAAGCCCGGCGAGTCAAGCGCCGTTCGTTGACAGCCCTCCGCAGAAGGGCTTAGTCTCTAGCTCAGGCCGAGTGGAGAAAAGGCTATTTCCATGACGCGGATAGGACGCAGTAAGGGCAGCGTTGCGGGTGCCTTCGCCGGCCTCCTCGTGCTGCTCACCGGGCTCACCGCGTGGGCGCAGGCCCCGAAGGCCGAGCGGCCCACCTACGCGGTCGGCGACAAGTGGATCCGCAGCGACGGCGCCTACGACCTGATCCGGGTCGAGAACGGCCGCTACGTCTTCGCAGCCGACGGGGGCCGCGAGGTCCACCTCACCCGCGACCTGGGCGTGGCCAAGATCGTCCGCGCCGGCCAGGTGCTGCTCGAGCTCGAGCCGCCGCCCGGCCTCACCTGGCCGCTCGAGGTCGGCCAGTCGGGCGTCTCGTGGCTCACCCTCAAGAGCCTCGACCCGCAGCTCGGCCAGAGCCTCGTCCGCCTGACCTGGAAAGTGGACGCCTACCAGGATGTGCGCGTGCCCGCCGGCGTGTTCAAGGCCTTCCGCATCGTGCAGGTGCTCGAGCCGCGCTTCCTGGCGGTTTCGCCCCAGTCGCGGCGGCTCGAGCTCGCCTTCTGGTATGCCCCGGCCGTGCAGCAGCTCGTGCGCGCCGACGGCAACGATCTGAACGGGCTCGCCTTCCAGGCCGTCGCCCTCGACCGCCCCGTGGCGGCGGCGCTCGCGGTGGCGCTCGCCGACCCGAAGGACCAGGGCCGCGTGGCCACGGAACGGATCACGCTGACCGGCAAGGTGACGGGCGGCACCGGCCCGCTGCGGGTCGCGGTCACGCTCAACGGCGCCGAGATCGCGCGGCAGCAGGAGCCCGGCACGCCCGGCAAGGACGTGCCGGTGAGCGTGCCCGTGAAGACCGGGTCGGCCGCGCCGTAGGTCTTGCTCGCTGCCGCCGGCGTCACCGACGCCGCCTTCGGCG
>CAMLFJ010000417.1 GCA_946479205.1 uncultured bacterium
TTGCCGATGATGTAAAAACCGATGCTCTCTTCGCGTTCAGAGATCTTCGAGAGACGAAGTTGCCAAATCAGATGATCTTCGAGCGAGCTCTATGCCGCTCGAGAGGAGCAGCAGTGGGTTCAGCTGGTCCCCGGTGATCGCGGCCGCGACGAGCACGCCGAAGAGCGGGGTGGTGAGCGAGCAGGTGGCGAGCGCGCTCGCCCGGTAGACCTTGAAGAGATACGAGTTGACGATGAAGTTGAAGCCGGCCACCACCGCGCCCTGGTAGAAGAGCGAGGCCCCGAGGGCGGGGGTGTAGCGGGTGGGGACGCCCGATTCCAGGAGGACGCTCGCGATCAGGAAGCAGGCGCTCCCGATGGCGGACTGGAAGACGAGCAGCTTGAGGGGATCGAACTTCTGGACCGCGCGCGCCATGTACACGACCCGCTCGGCCAGGAGGACCGCGCTGGCCGCCACCACCAGATCGCCGAGCAGGGTCTCGCTCCGGAACGAGAAGTCGCGCGCGAAGAGGAGCACGATGCCGGTGTAGGCGATGAGCACGCCGCCCACCTTCGCGGGGGTGAGACGGTCGCCCGGAATCATGAAGTGGGCGAGCACCACCGTGTGCACCGCGTAGGAGTTGAGCAGCACCGCGCCGTGGGAGGCGGTGGTGAGGCCGATCCCCACGTTCATCGTCCCGATCTGCACCGAGAAGATCACCCCGAGCGAGATCAGGACGCGCCACTCGCCGGGACGCACGTTGAAGATGCCCGGCTGTCGCGTCCACCACGCGTAGGCCAGCACCACCAGTCCGCCCAGCACGAAGCGGAAGAAGGCCAGCCGGAGCGGCGGCGCGTCGGCGAGGCCGACCTTCACCGCGACCGGGTTGGCGCCCCAGAGCGCGGCGAGCACGAGCGCGGTGGTGGCGCCGGGCCAGTCGAGAGGACGGAGGGGGCTCACCAGAGGGCGCGCGCGCGGCGCCGCGGGACGGCCATGTCGGCGGCTATGGTAGCATGGCGTTCCATGAAGATCGGACTCATCGGCCTCCCCAAGAGCGGCAAGACCTCGCTGTTCAACCTGCTCACCGGCGCGACCGTCGCGACCTCGTCCTTCGGCACCGCGCGCGGCGAGATGCACGCGGGGGTGGCGCGGGTGCCCGACGCGCGCGTCGAGCGGCTGACCGCGATGTTCAAGCCGAAGAAGACGACCTACGCCACCTTCGAGGTGGTGGATCTCGCGGGCATCGCGAAGGGCGAGCGCGAGGGGCTCGAGGCCAAGGAGTTCCGCAACGCCGACGCGCTGCTGCACGTGGTGCGCGCGTTCCCGGACGCGGCGGGCACCGCCGCGGACCCGGCCGGCGACATCGACGATCTGGAGACCGAGCTCATCCTGGCGGATCTGGAGGTGGTGGAGCGCCGGCTGGAGCGGCTCGAGGCGCAGATCAAGAAGAAGCGGACCGACGCCGACGTCCACGAGCAGACGGTGCTCCAGAAGGTGAAGCCCCTGCTGGAGTCCGAGCGGCCGATCCGGGCGATGGGGCTCAGCGACGACGAGGCGCGGGCTCTCCGCGGCTTCACTTTCCTCTCCCAGAAGCCGATCCTGCACTGCCTCAACCTGTCCGAGAAGGAGATCGCGCGCGGGACCACGCCCGCCGAGAGCTTCGGGCTCCAGGCGGTGGCGCGGCGGCCGGGCACCCGCCTCGGCTGGGTCTCCGCGGTGATCGAGTCGGAGGTCGCGCAGCTCGCGGGGCCGGAGCAGGCCGCGTTCCTCGCCGATCTGGGCCTCAGCGAGCCGGCGATCGGGCGCGTGCTGCAGGACTGCTACGCGCTGCTCGGCCTCATCTCGTTCTTCACGGTGGGCGAGGACGAGGTGCGGGCGTGGTCCGTTCCGCGCGCCACCCGCGCCCAGGACGCGGCCGGGGCCATCCACTCCGACATCGCGCGCGGCTTCATCCGCGCCGAGGTGGTGGGCTACGACGATCTGCTGGCCGCCGACGGGTCCATGGCCACCGCGCGGGAGCGGGGACGGTTCCGGCTCGAGGGCAAGGACTACGCGGTGCTGGACGGCGAGATCTGCCACTTCCGCTTCAATGTTCGGTAAGCCGCAGCCGAAGGCGAGGCGAACGGATCGGTAGAGAAGTTACGGCGGTTTCGCGACGTCATCGGCGCGCGTCCGTGCTCCACGGGCCGCACTCGAACGGCAAGGTGAGGACGAGGCGGTCGGTGGGGTAGACCCGCTGCGGATCGTGGCAGCCCACGACGAGGGCCAGCGGATCCAGGGTGCCCCGCAGATCGCCGTCGCGGTGCGAGGCGCAGGGAGTCGTGCAGACCTCGAGGTGCACGTGGGGTACGCCCGCGGAGTTGCCCGAGGCGCCGGAGAACCCGATGCGCTCGCCCCGCGCCACCGCCTGGCGCGTCTTGACCACCGCGCGCGTCAGGTGGCAGTACACGGTCCAGCGAGTGAAGCCGGGGTGCAGCAGCACCACCCCGACCCCGCAACCCGGCTCGTAGTCGATCAGGGTGCCGACTTCCCCGTCGGCGGCGGCCAGCACCGGGGTGCCCACCGGCAGCGCGAAGTCCACCCCCGCGTGCGGCTGCATCCGCTGGCGCGCGTTGGCCCCGACCCGCGAGCGATAGGGCGAGAGGATCACGACGTCGGCGGCCTCCTCGGCGGCCGCGACGGCCGCCGCGGCGAGCAGGACCGCGACGGCGAGTCCGCGGCGGAGAGCGAGCATGCGCTACTGCGGCCGGAGGAAGCCGAGCTTAGGCACCCCGCCCAGCGACTTCGCCAGGCTCACCAGCGTCGCGTCCGAGGTGCCAACGGGCAGCACGCAGCCCGCGCCCAGGAAGACACCGCGGCCCGCGGTCTGGGCGAGCGCGTCCTGGACCTGGGCGAGCGCGGCCTCGGGGCTCGCGTCCTGCAGCACGCTCCACTGGTCGAGCCCGCCGATGACCGCCCCGGGGACGCGCGCCTGAATCTCGCGCAGCGACGGTCCCGCGCGGCGGTCGTCCCAGTTCCAGGCATTCGCGGGCAGGGCGGCGAGGCGATCGAACATCAGGCGCTCGCCGTGGCAGTGGAGGACCGTGAGCTTCGACTTCGGCCGCGCCGCGTCCAGGATGCGCCGGTCGTAGGGCTCGCCGAAGCGGCGGTATTCCTCCTCGGTGTGGAAGACGGTGCTGGCCGCCTGGACCGAGTAGAAGATGCCCTCCGCGCTCTCCCGGAAGCAGGCGTCCATGAACGCGAGGATCGTCTCGGTGATGGCCTCGAGGGCGTCGGTGACCGCCTGCGGATTCTCCTTGAGATCGTAGTTGAGCCGGTCGCCCGACAGCTTGCGCGCGAGCGAGAGCGGGCTGAACACGGTGGGGAGGGTCGGGCAGTCGACGCGCCGGTCCACCACGCAGCGGATGATCGTCTCGAGGTGCGAGGCCCACGACGTGGACTCCATCTTGACGGGCCGGATCTTCTTCCAGTCCTCGGGGGCATTGACCGCGTGACGCGCGCACGCCCGGTGGCCGTCCGGCAGCACCTCCTCGCTCTCGACGCATCCCCAGTCCGCCACCGCGTAGCCGCCGTTCGGCGTCACCTTGAGGAAGTCCGACTGGTAGCGCTCGTGAAAGCGCAGGGTGGATTGCGCCAGCGCGGCCGGGTTGTGGTCCACGTCCGGGAAATGGCGCCAGAAGGCGTAGGGCGGCCGATCGGTGGGCTGGCGCTTGAGCGCGGCGAGGACCCGCTCGAGCTTGGTCATGGCGCCAGCACCATCTCCGCGTCGCGCACCGCGGGGCGGCCGTCCTCGGCGAGCGC
>CAMLFJ010000418.1 GCA_946479205.1 uncultured bacterium
ACGCGACGCGGCCCGAGTTCGTCTACCGTCACCAGTGGCGCGCGGGCGACCTCGTGATCTGGGACAACCGCGCCACCATGCACCGGGCGCGCCCGTTCGACGACGCGACCTACCGCCGGGAGCTCCGCCGGGTCACCACGCTCGACGTCGAGCAGCCGGCCGGCGCCTGAGCGGACCGGCCGCGACGCGGTCCTCGCTCCCGCCCGCGCCGCCCCGCGCCTGATGCGCACCCGCTACGCGCCCCGGAACCGCCGACGCATCCTCTGCGTCTCGCCGCGTTACGCGCCCTCCTTCGGCACGTTCCACTACTCCTACCCGCTCTTCGGCGGGCGGATCCGCGCCTTCATGCCGCCCCAAGGGCTCCTGGTGATCGCGTCCTACCTCCCGGAGTCGTGGGAGGTGCGCTTCGTGGACGAGAACGACCGCGAGGCCACCGCGGAGGAGCTCGCGTGGGCCGACGCGATCTTTCTCTCCGGCATGCACGTGCAGCGCCCCTACATCGAGGACGTCATCGCGCGCGCTCATCGCCTGGGCAAGCCGGTGGTGCTGGGGGGCCCGTCGGTGTCGGGCTGCCCGGAGCACTACCCGGCCGCCGATCTCATCCAGGTGGGGGAGATGGGGGACTCGACCGACGCGATCTTCGCGTGGCTCGACGAGCACACCGCGCGGCCGGCCGGGCAGCTCCGCTTCGATACCGGCACGCGCCTGCCCCTGACCGACTTCCCCCTGCCCGCCTATCACCTGATCGCGTTGCGCCAGTACTTCATCTCGAGCATCCAGTTCTCGAGCGGCTGCCCCTACTCGTGCGAGTTCTGCGACATCCCCGCGCTCTACGGCCGCAACCCGCGGCTGAAGACCGCCGCGCAGGTGCTCGCCGAGCTCGACGCGCTGGTGGCGGGCGGCGCGGTCGCCATCTACTTCGTGGACGACAACTTCATCGCGAACCAGAAGGCCGCGCTGGAGCTGCTGCCCCACCTCGTGGACTGGCAGCGGCGCAACCGGTTCCCGGTGCGCTTCGCCTGCGAGGCCACGCTGAACATCGCGAAGAACGAGCGCGTGCTCGCGCTGATGCGCGACGCCGGCTTCAACGTGGTCTTCTGCGGGATCGAGACGCCCGAGCCCGACGCCCTCCGCTCGATGTCGAAGGACCAGAACCTCCGCATGCCCATCCTGGAGGCGGTCGCCAAGCTGAACGACTACGGCCTCGAGGTGGTCTCCGGCATCATCCTGGGTCTCGACACCGACACCGAGGAGACCGCCGGGCACCTGATCGAGTTCATCGAGGCCTCGCAGATCCCGATGCTCACGATCAACATCCTCTACGCGCTGCCCAAGACCCCGCTGTGGGACCGGCTCGCCAAGGAGGGACGCATTCTGCCCGACGGCGGCCGCGAGTCCAACGTGGTCTTCCGGCTGCCGGAGGAAGCGGTGCTGGACATGTGGCGGCGCTGCATCGCCGCGGCCTACGCGCCGGAGGCGATCTACCGCCGCTTCGCCCACAACCTGGCCCACACCTTCGCGAAGCGGCCGGCCTACCCGCGGAGCCGGCACCGGGCGTCCTGGCGCAATGTCGTCTCCGGCCTGGCCTTGCTCGGGCGCATCGTCTGGCAGATCGGCGTGCGCGGCGACTACCGCGGGACGTTCTGGCGCGTCGCCGGGCCCGCGTTGCGCGCCGGGCAGATCGAGGAGATGATCCAGGCCGCGGTGGTCAGCCATCACCTGATCGAGTTCACCCGCCAGTGCCTGCGCGGCGCCCAGGAGGCCTCGTTCTACGCGCCCAGCCTCCCGCGCCCGCCCGCGGCGCCGCCCGCCCTCCACCCCATCCGCCTGCGACGAGAAGAAGTGTCGAGCTAGCCAATCCGCAACCAGGAGACCTCCATGCCCACCGCCGATCAGCGCGCGAGCGTCGTCCGGAAAGACCTCGACAACGTCATCCACCCGATCGTGCCCCACCGGCAGCTCGAGCAGCAGCAGCTCGTCATCGTCTCCGCCAAGGACTCGACGGTGGTGGACGCGGACGGCCGCGAGTACCTCGACGGCATGGCCGGCCTCTGGTGCGTGAACATCGGCTACGGGCGGACCGAGCTGGCCGACGTGGCTGCCGAGCAGATGCGCCAGCTCTCCTACTACCCGCACACCGCGATGAACCTGCCCGCGGCCGCGCTGGCCGAGAAGGTCAACGGGCTGCTGGGCGGCGACAACCACGTCTACTTCGTCAGCTCGGGCTCGGAGGCCAACGAGGCCGCGTTCAAGTTCGCGCGCCAGTACGCCCGCCACGAGTTCCCGCAGCAGAACCGCTACAAGACGATCAGCCGGTACTACGGCTACCACGGCACCACCCTCGCCACCCTGGCCGCGGGCGGCATGGGCGACCGCAAGATGAAGTTCGAGCCGCTCTCCGGCAACGAGTTCGTGCACGTGGCCCCGCCCTACTGCTACCGCTGCCCGTTCGGCCTCGAGCCCACCAGCTGCGACCTGGCCTGCGTGAAGAACATGGAGACCACCGTCCTGGGCGAGGGTCCCCAGACGGTGGCCGAGATCATCATCGAGCCGGTGATGAGCGCGGTGGGCGTGGCGGTGCCGCCCGACGACTACCTGCCCGCGGTGGCCGACCTCTGCAAGCAGCACGGCATCCTGCTGCACGTGGACGAGGTGATCAACGGCTTCGGCCGCACCGGGCGGCTCTTCGCTCACGAGCACGCGGGCGTGAGACCCGACATCGTCACGGTGGCCAAGGGCATCTCGAGCGCCTACCTGCCGATGGCCGCCACCGTGGTGCGCAACTCCGTCTACAAGTCGTTCATCGGGGAGGCGTCGGAGAACCGCCAGGTCAACCAGGTCAACACCTACGGCGGTCATCCGGTGGCCGCGGCGGTGGCCCTGCGCAACATCGAGATCCTGCTGGAGGAGAAGCTGGCCCAGCGCTCGGCCGAGAACGGGGCCTATCTCCTCGACGGGCTCAAGACCCTGATGCGCCACCCGTGGGTCGGCGACGTGCGGGGCAAGGGCCTCTACGCGGGCGTGGAGCTGGTCGTCGACCGCAAGTCCAAGGCGGTGATGCCGGCGCCCCAGATCAAGAAGCTGGTGGACCGCTGCCAGGAGCGCGGGGTGATCGTGGGCCGCTCGGGCGGCGGCGCGCACCTCGGCAACACCCTCGTGCTCGCTCCGCCGCTCGTCCTCACCCGCCCCGAGATCGATCGCATCGTCTCGGTCCTCGACCAGACCATTCCCGAGATCTGCCCGGAGGGCGCGGCATGAGCCGGACCTTTCCCGCCTACACGCTCCGTGGTGGTCACCGTGAAGTCGGCCGCCAGCACGGCGAGGCGCTCCGCCCGCTGATCCGGGCGCACCTCGATCTGATCTACTCGCAGGGCGCGCAGAGATCACAGCTCGCGCCGGAGACCGCGCGGCGCTGGGCCCAGGCCTTCGGCCCGGTCATCGGCGCGGCGGCGCCGCACTTCCTCGAGGAGATCGAGGGGCTGGCCCAGGGCGCGGGCATCGAGCCGGCGGAGGCGGTGCTGCTGCAGGTGCGCCAGGAAGTGGCCCACGTGGCCCGCTTCGGCACCGTGGATCTGGAATGCACCAGCTTCGCGGTCTCCGGCCCCTACACCCGGACCGGCGGGACCTTCGCGGGGCAGAACGCCGACCTCTCGGGCGGCATCGAGCAGTTCGCCGCCGTGCTCACCTTCGCGGTCACCGGCAAGCCCGCGGTGATGATGCTGGTGCCCGCGGGCCAGATCAGCTACCTCGGCATCAGCAGCGAGGGCCTCTCCGCCGA
>CAMLFJ010000419.1 GCA_946479205.1 uncultured bacterium
CCACCGAGATCTACACTCTTTCCCTACACGACGCTCTTCCGATCTAGGTGGAAGACCGCGTCCAGCGCGATCATGCAGGCCGGCAGCTCGGCGGCGGGATCGGCGTGAACGAGGCTGCCACCGACGGTGCCGCGGGCGCGCGTCTGGAGATGCCCGATCAGCGGCGCCGCCTCCGCGAGGAGGGGCGCGGCACGGGCCACGCGCCCATCGCGCTCGAGCGCGTGCTGGCGCACCAGTGCGCCGAGGCGCAGCCCGCCCGCGTCTTCCCGGAACGTCCCGAGCGCGGCCACCCGGTTCAGATCCACCAGGACCGCGGGCCGTACCAGGCGCATGTTCATCATCGGCACCAGGCTCTGACCGCCCGCCAGGAGCTTGGCCTCGTCCCCGTGGCGGGCGAGGAGCTCGAGGGTCTCCTCCACCGTCCGGGGCGCGACGTAGTCGAACGGAGCGGGCCGCACGCGCGCGGGCTAGACCTTCCCGAGCTTCGGGTGATCGAACATCGGCAGGTTCACGCCCCACGGCGCCATCCGGGCCCGGATCTTCTTGATGAACTGAGGGACGATGCGCATCTCGTCCTCGGGCGTGGTGCCGCCCAGGCCGGCCTCGCAGGCCACGCGGTCGGCGTCGATCTCCTGCGGGGTGGCGCTGCCGCCCTCGACGGCCAGCCAGAGGTTGCGGTAGCCGTTGAACTCGACGTTCTGGATCATCTGCGTCACCGCGCGCTCGATGTTCTTCACGGTCTCCGGCGTGAAGCTCGGGGCCCACGCGTCCAGGCACTGCCAGCCGAACGCGATGTGCCGCACCTCGTCGCGCAGGATCAGCTCCATGAGGCGGCGCACCGCCGGGTTCGTGGCCTTGTGGACGGTGGCCTTGAAGGCGTCGATGAGGATCTCCTCGGCGGCGCAGACCAGGCTGGCGAAGATGCCCTCGAGCGAGGTGTCCGGGTCGAAGGCCATCCGCCGCACTCCGTGGGTCCCGACCGCACTGACCGTCGGCGGGTTCTGGGGCTGGGGGAAGTAGCCGCCCAGGCGCTCGGCCATGAGCCAGGACGCCTCGGCGTGGCGGCCTTCCTCCTGCGTGCGCATGGTGAAGAAGAAGCGCAGGTCCGGCAGACGGTTCTCGAGGCAGAAGCGCAGCAGCAGGGCCGGGCTCTCCGAGATCGCGCCGTACTCGCCCCAGGTCCGCCGGCTCCAGTGCAGCCGCGCCGCCATGATCTGGTTCTCCGGATATCGCTCGGGATGCAGCTCCTCCCACGGGATGTCCGTCTCCGGGTCCCACTCGAGCGTCTTGGCCCGCTGCCACAGCTCCCAGACGTCGGGCATGGCGGAGGCGAGCTCGAGGGGATAGCGGGTCTCGGTGAGATAGGTGCTCATGACGGAATCCTCCCGGTCGGGGGGCCTGGACGGCGTGTCATGCGCGCCCGAGCTCCGGATGATCGATGTGAGGCAGCGTGACGTTCCAGCCGGCGAGCCGCTCCCGGACCTGGGCGAGCGTGGCACGAACCACCGCCTTCTCCTGGGCGACGGTCGATGCCCCGAGGCCGTGCTCCGCGGAGAGGGCCTCGGCGGCGAGCAGCGGCTCACGGGCCTCCGCGGGCAGCAGCCAGGTATTCCGGTAGCCGGCGAGGATCACGCGCTCGAGCATATCGCGAACCGCCTGGCCCACGGCGGCGAGGCCCGCCGCATCAAGGCCCGGGAGCCGGTCGCCGAGGAGCGTCCAGGCGAACAGCACGTGGCGCTGCTTGTCGCCGGCCACCAGTCTCAGGATCTGGCGCGCGGTCTCGTCCCGGCTGTGCTGCAGGTGGCTCAGGCACAGATCCAGGTCGAGCTGGTCGTCCAGGGCACCGAGCGCGGCCACCACCGCCTCCACCGACACGTCGGGATCGAGCGCCATCTGAGCGAACGGCTGGTTGCTCGCCCGCGCGACGCCCGCGGCGGGCGTCGATTCGTAGCCGCCCAGCTGCCGCGCGAACAGGAAGCACGCCTCGAGCTGCTTGGCCTCCTCCGCGGGGCGGAAGGACAGGAACAGCTTGGCGTCCATGCCCGCCGCGCCGGACTCGAGGCAGAAGCGGATCAGGAGCGCGGTGTTCTCGCCCAGCCCCGGGTACGTGCCCCAGGCTCGGCGGCTCCACACCAGCCGCGCCGCCTCGCGCACCGCCGGCGGGTACGCGGCGGGGTCGAACCGGCTCCACCCGATGTCAGTCTCCGGGTTCCAGCGGAAGCGCTTGGCCTGGCGGTACAGCTCGCGCAGCGTCGGGTTCTCCGACGCGAAGCGCAGCGGGAAGCGCCGCTCCAGGAAGCGCTTCTCCTGCGCCTGGTACCCTCGCAGTAGCCGGTCGCTCGTCTCGGACATGGCGTCGATGCCTTTCTTGATCTCTCTATCCGCCGAGGTAGGCGGCCTTGAGCGAGCACGTCCACGGGCAGAACAGCTGGTACGAGGTGCTGGCCGGGCTCGAGCTGTAGGGACCTAACCGCCGAGGCCCTTGGCCTTGTAGACGGGCGCGGCGGCCGGGCCGGCCAGGAACTGGATGAAGGCCCTGGCCGCGTCGGCGGCCTTTGCCTCGGTGGCCAGGCCGAGCGAGAAGACCGTGACGGTCTGCAGCTCCGCGGGGAGCGGGCCGACCACGTCGACCCCGGGCACCGCCATCAGCTCGGGGATCTGGGCGGCGCCGAGCTCGATGTCGCCCGCGACCACCATCTCGCCGGCCTTCGTGCCGGTGTCCTTGTACTTGGCCCGGACCTGCTCGGCGATGCCCAGCCGCTCGAGCGCCCGGGCGAACGCGACACCCGAGGCGCCTTCCTTCGAGTAACCGACCGACTTCGCCGCGAGCACGGCGTTCTTGAGCGCCTCGGCCGTGCTGATGTCCGGCCGGGGCGCGCCCGCCTTGATCCCGATGCCGACGCCGGACCGCGCGACATCGACCTTGCTGCCCGCAACGACCTTGCCCTGCTTCGCCAGGTCCTCGACGATCGGACCGGTCAGGAGCAGGACGTCGGCGGCCGTCCCGTCGAGGAAGTTCTGCTTCAGGACCGCCGCCAGCCCGTAGGTCACGACGATCTTGTGGCCGGTCTCGCGCTCGAACTGCGCGATCAGCTCGGGGGTGGCCGGCAGCATACCGACGGTGCTGAGCAGCTTGATCTCGGCCGCCTCGGCGCCGCTCCACGCGGTCAGGGCCAGCAGCGCGAGGGCCATCGCCATGCCGCGAATCGCACGTGTCGTCATTGGTGCCTCCCGTGTTCGATGAGCTCCCGGGCCTCGGGCGCCATGTAGACGGCCTCGCTCCCGAGATCGCCCAGGGCCCGCGCGAGCGCGCGAAGGCGATCCACCAGGGGCGCCCGCTGGTCGATCAGCACGAGGTGCGCGCCCCGCACGACGCAGCGCCCGCCGCCCATGAGCGCCGGCGTCTCGAAGGGCTCCGACCGGACCTCGACGCCGAGCCGCGCGGCGGCCTGGACCAGCTCGTCGAGGAGCTGCTGGGCGTCCACGGAGCGCATGGTACTCGACGGGCTCGTGGTCCGGTAGCCGTCACGATGTCGGCGCGCATTTTTGCCACTGGCGTGACACTCGAACACGGATCGGGCGGTCCCATCCTGTAAGTAGCTGATTCCGAGACCCTGCGGCGATGGCTTGGCTCTTGCGTTTCCTGCCCGTACGGTCCGGGACGGAGCCCACGATCGCCAGGCTGGCGCTCTCCTTTTCAGCTCCAGGTCCTTCGCATTGGTCGTGGCTCCTCCGTCCCGGGCCAACCGCGC
>CAMLFJ010000420.1 GCA_946479205.1 uncultured bacterium
CCCTTCACGAGCACGCGGTTGAAGAGCAGCGGGCGCAGGTTCGGGCCGGGCACCGTGTCGGTCGCGTTGTACTCGGAGATGAGGCCGCAGAGCGGGATGCGCGCGTTCAGGTTGAGGAGCTGCATCACCGCCCGCAGCACGTCGCCGCCCACATTCTCGAAGTACACGTCGATCCCGCCCGGGCAGGCGGCGGTGAGCGCGGCGAGGAGATCGCCCTTCTTGTAGTTCACGCAGGCGTCGAAGCCCAGCTCGCGCACCACGTAGTCGCACTTGTCCTGGGATCCCGCGATGCCGACCGCCCTGGCGCCCTTGATCTTGGCGATCTGCCCGACCGCCGAGCCGACCGCGCCCGAGGCGGCCGACACGACCACCGTCTCGCCCGGCTTCGGCTGGCCGATGTCGAGCAGGCCCACGTAGGCGGTCATGCCGGGCATGCCGAGCACGCCCAGCGCGGTGGACACCGGGGCCTGCCGCGGATCGAGCGTGCGCACCGCTCCGCCCGCGGCCACCGCGTGGGACTGCCAGCCGCTGTAGCCCTGCACGATGTCGCCCTTCGCGAGGCCCGGATGCTTCGATTCGAGCACCTCCCCGACGGTGGCGCCCACGATCACCTGCCCGAGCTCCACCCCCTGCGCGTACGACTTGCCGCCGCCGATGCGGCTGCGCATGTAGGGGTCGAGCGACAGGTAGAGGGTCCGGCTCAGGATCTCGCCGTCCTTCGGCGCGGGGAGCGGCGACTCGACGAGGTCGAAGTCGCCGGGCTTCGGCATGCCGACGGGCCGGCTGCGGAGCACGATCTGGCGGTTCACGGGCGTGGGCATGGCTCGCGTCTCCTGGCGGACCGCGTCAGCGCGGGTCGTCGCCCCAGCGGTACTCGCGGGTCATCTCATCGAGGCGCGCCTTGAGTGCGCCGTCCAGCGGCTTCTCGGTGGCGGGCAGCACGTCGTCGAGCTGCTCGGGGCGGCTCGCGCCCACGATGGGCGAGGTGATCACGGGCTCGGCCAGCATCCACGCCACCGCGAGCCGCGCGAGCGGCATGCCGGCCTCGGCGGCCAGGGGCCGGAGGGCCTCCACCGTCTCGAACTCGCGCTCGTGCCAGTAGCGGTCCTGGTAGCGCTCCGCCGCGTTGCCGAGGGTGAACCGGGTCCCGGCGGTAGGGCCGGCGTCCCGGCGGTGCTTGCCCGAGAGCAGCCCGCCCGCGAGCGGGTTGTACGGGATCACCGCGACGCCTTCCTCGCGGCTCAACGGCAGGAGCTCGCGCTCGATCTGGCGGAAGAGCAGGTTGTAGCGCGGCTGCACCGAGTCGAAGCGCGCGAGGCCGAGCGCCTCGCTGCGGCCGAGCGCGCGGGCGACCTGGTAGGCGTGGAAGTTCGAGCAGCCCACGTAGCGGGCCTTGCCGGCGCGCACCACGTCGTCGAGCGCCCGCAGGGTCTCGTCGATCGCGGTGTGCGGGTCGAAGTGGTGGAGCTGGTAGAGGTCGATGTAGTCGGTGCGCAGCCGCCGCAGCGAGCCGTCGATCGCGTCCAGGATGTGCTTGCGCGAGGTGCCGCGGTCCCACGGCCGCGCGCTCATCGCCCCCGCGCACTTGGTGGCCACCACGAAGTCCTGGCGGCGGCCCTCGAGCCAGCGGCCGACGATCTCCTCGGTGCGGCCCACCGTCTCGAGCCCGCCCCCCACCGGGTAGACGTCGGCGGTGTCGAGGAAGGTGATCCCGCCCGCCGCCGCGCGATCGAGGATGGCGCGGGACGCCGCCTCGTCGCACTGCAGGCCGAAGGTCATGGTGCCCAGGCAGAGACGCGAGACGGAGAGGCCGGTGCGGCCGAGACGCGTGTGGCGCATAGGAACCAGAGAGTAAACGACGGGTCCGCGGTCGGCAAGCGGGCCGCGCGCGGACCGTGGTATAAACACCGGCCATGGAATATCGAACGCTGGGACGAACCGGACTGAAGGTCTCCGCGCTGGGCTTCGGCTGCGGGGACGTGGGCGGACTGATGGTGCGTGGCACCCCGGCCGAGCGCGAGCGCGGGGTGGCGCGTGCGCTGGAGCACGGGATCAACTACCTCGACACCGCCCCCGCGTACGGGTCGGGCGAGTCGGAGAAAAACCTCGGCCAGGTGCTGCGCGCGCTCAAGCCCACCGCGCCCGCCGTGGTCGTCGGCACCAAGTGGCGACTCGTCGCCGCGGATCTGGCCGACGTGGCGGGAGCGGTGGCGCGCTCGGTGGAGACGAGCCTCGGCCGGCTCGGGCTCGAGCGCGTGGACCTGCTGCACCTGCACAACCTGATCGGGCGGGTGGGCGACGAGCGGCCCCTTGGCGTCGCGCGCGTGCTGGAGGCGGTGGTGCCCGCGGTGCGGCGGCTGCAGGAGCAGGGCAAGGTGCGCTTCGTTGGCGTCACCGCGTCCGGGGAGACCGGCGCGCTCCATCGCGCGCTGGCGAGCGGGACGATCGACACCGCGCAGGTGGTGTTCAACCTGCTGAACCCGACCGGGGCGTACACGCTGCCGGCCGGCTATCCCGCGCAGGACTACGACCGGCTGCTGGTGCTCGCGCGCGAGCAGGGCGTGGGCACCATCGGCATCCGGGTGCTGGCGGGCGGCGCGCTGAGCGGCCAGGCGGCCCGCCACCCGACCGCGATCCCGAGCGTGGCCCCGATCGCATCGGGCCCGGACTACGCCACCGACGTGACCCGCGCTCGCGCCCTCGAGCCGCTGGTGGCCCAAGGCCACGCGGGGAGCGTGGTGGAGGCGGCGCTGCGCTTCGCGATCACCGGCGACGCCCTGTCCACCGTGCTCATCGGCTGCTCCGACCTCGCCCAGCTCGACTTCGCCGCCACCGCGGTCAACAAAGGCCCCCTCTCCCCCGCCGCCCTCGCCACCCTCAACGCCATCTGGACTGGGGTCAGGTCTTGAATTACGACATTTCCGCCCAGGACTGACTCGCCTGGCGAGAGAAAATGTCGTAATTCAAGACCTGACCCCATCTAGCGGTTCGGGCCGCGGCCCATGGGGTAGGGCTGCCAGCGGATCAGGGAGGTCTTGGGGAGGACGCCGGGGTTGACCGCGGAGCGGGGCCACTTGCCCTGCAGCACGGTGGCCAGCTCGCGGCCCAGGCGCCGGCGCGTCTCGGGGGCCATGCGCGCGGTCGCGGAGGCGATGTGCGGGCTCACGAGCACGTTGTCCATGTGCAGCAGCGCGTTGTTGGGATCCACCGGCTCCACCTCGAAGACGTCGAGCGCGGCGCCCGCGATCAGCCCCTGGCGGAGCGCATCGGCCAGCGCGGCCTCGTTCACGGTCGGCCCCCGGCCGTTGTTGATGAAGATCGCGCTCTTCTTCATCGCGCGGAACTCGCGCTCCCCCATCATGTGGCGCGTCTCGGAGTTGAGCGGGGCGTGCATGGACAGGAAGTCGGCGCGCTGGCACAGATCGATCAGGCTCGTCACCGGCTCGACGCCCACCGCGGTCATCTCGAGCTCGGCGAGGAACGGGTCGAACGCGATCACCCGCAGGCCGAAGGCGTGGCAGCGGCGGGCCACCGCCTTGGCCACGTTGCCGAACGAGATCAGGCCGATGGTCTGGCCGTAGAGCCGCGGGATGCCCGCGAAGTAGGGCCGGCCCTCGGTCCACTTGTTGTCGACGGTGAGCTGGTGCATCAGCCGCAGGCGCCGGTGCGCGGCCAGGAACATGGCCATGGTGTGATCGGCCACCTCGTCGATGAAGACGTCGGGCACGTTGGTGACCACGATGCCCGCCT
>CAMLFJ010000421.1 GCA_946479205.1 uncultured bacterium
GGACACGGTGTGCGCGGGCCTGCTGGTGGGCCGCCTGGCCGACGCCTCTCCCGAGGCCGTGCTCTCGGAGGGCGCGCAGGCCGCGCTGGGCCTGGGTCGGCACTACGGAGCCCGGCTCGACCGCCTCGCGGAGGACTCGAGCTGGGGCCGCAAGCTCCAGCGGCTGGGCCGGGCCGCCGACCTCGCCTGGTGCCTCCGCACGGACGTGAGCCTGATGGTGCCGGTATTCGTGGCGGGCGGCTTTGTCCCTCGGCGCGCGGCCTCGACCTCGGCGGTCGGCTCGGAGTCGCGCGCGTGAACCTCCCGATCGCGCTGACCCTGTTCCGCATCGTGCTGGTGCCGCCCATCATGGTCTTCCTGATCTCATCGTCCCGCGTGAGCGTGCTAATCGCCGCGGTCATCTTCGTGACCGCATCGCTCACCGACTGGCTCGACGGGCGCATGGCGCGGCGGTGGAACCAGGTCACCAAGCTCGGCACGCTGCTGGATCCGGTGGCCGACAAGCTGCTGGTGGCGGCGGCCCTGATCTCGCTCGTGCACATCGACATGATCTCGGCGTGGATGGCGGTGGTGATCATCGGCCGGGAGCTGGCGGTGACCGGCCTGCGGGGCGTCGCGCTGTCCATGGGCGCGGTGGTGCCCGCGTCCTCCCTGGGCAAGGCCAAGACGGTCTCGCAGTACGTGGCCCTGACCCTGCTAATCTTGGAGAAGGGCGTCTCCCCGGACCTCGCCCTCTTCCACCTCGCCGCGCGCACTGCCCTCTGGATCACACTGGCCCTCACCGTGGTCTCGGGAGCCGACTACTTCTACCGCTTCTTCCTCCACACCAACCCGAAGGATCTCGTGCGGGACCGCGAGCGATGGCCCTGATCATTCTCGGGCTCCTCGCCGCCTACCTGATCGGCTCGATCCCGATCGGGTTCCTGGTGGCCCGCGCCGCCGGGGCCACCGATATCCGCCGGGCGGGTAGCGGCACCATCGGCGCGACCAATGTCCTCCGCACGCTCGGCACCGGGCCCGCGGTGCTCACGCTGGTGGGCGACATCGTGAAGGGCTACCTGGCGGTGCGGGCGGCCCGCTCCATCGCGCCGGAGGTGTGGGCGGCCGCGGCCGGCACGGTGGCCGCCATCGCCGGGAACTGCTGGCCGGTCTTCCTGCGGTTCCGGGGCGGCAAGGGCGTCGCCACCGGGCTCGGCGCCTTCCTCGCGCTCGTCCCGTGGGCGGTGGGTCCCGCCGCGGTGCTCTGGATCGCGGTGACCGCGGTGTCGCGCTACGTGTCCATGGCCTCCCTGGTCGCGTGCCTCAGCCTGCCGGTGGCCGCGCTGCTGCTGGGATATCCTCGCCACTCGGTCATCGCGGCGGCGGTGGCGGCGCTGATCATCGTATGGCGCCACCGGGAGAACATCGCGCGCCTGGTCAGCGGCACCGAGCGGCGGCTGGGCGAGCGCGCCCGCCTCGCGTGAGCGGTCCGGCCGACGCGGGCGACGCCCGGCGTGCGCCGATGACCGTGCTCGGCGCCGGGAGCTGGGGCACCGCGCTCGCGATGCACCTGGCCCGCGCGGGCCGGCCGGTGCGGCTGTGGGCGCGCGACCCGGCGCTCGCCGCGTCCATGCGGGCCCGGCGAGAGAACCCGCGCTATCTTCTGGGCGCCACGCTGCCCGAGGGCGTGAGCGTGACCGCGGACGCGGGCGAGGCGCTGGCCGATGGCCACACCGTCCTGGTGGCGGTCCCCTCGCACTTCGTGGACGCGGTGCTGACCGGCCTGGGCGAGCACGTCGCGCGATCCGCGGTGCTGGTGTCGGCGACGAAGGGCCTCGAGCCGCGGCACGGGCTCCGGATGTCGGAGCTCCTGGCGCGGCGGCTGCCCGGCCGGCCCGTCGCGGTGCTCTCCGGCCCGTCGTTCGCGCGAGAGGTCGCCCAGGGCCGGCCCACCGCGCTCGTGATCGCGTCGTCGGACGAGGGGATCGCCGCCGATCTCCAGCGGCAACTGGCCGGCCCCGCGTTCCGGCTGTACACGAACCGCGATGTGGTGGGGGTGGAGCTGGGCGGAGCCGTGAAGAACGTGATGGCCATCGCGACCGGGCTGGTGGACGGGCTCGAGCTGGGCGAGAACGCGCGGGCGGCCCTGATCACGCGCGGTCTCGCCGAGATCGTCCGGCTCGGCACCGCGGCCGGGGCGCAGCCCGCCACGTTCGCGGGGCTGGCCGGTCTCGGCGATCTCGTGCTGACCTGCACCGGCGCGCAGAGCCGCAATCGCGCGCTGGGCGGCCAGATCGCACGAGGCCGCTCGCTGGCCGACGTGGAGGCGGGGACTCCGATGGTGGCGGAGGGGGTCCGCACCGTCTCCTCCGTGCTGCGCATGGCCCGGGAGCGTGGCGTGACCATGCCGATCTGCGAGGAGGTGGCGGCGGTGCTCTTCGAGGGCAAGCCGGTCGCCGAGTCGCTGGCCTCGCTGCTGGCGCGCGAGCCGAGGCCGGAAGAGGAAGGCGTGTCGCGTGCCTGAGCTGCGCCGGGATCCCGTCGTCGGCCGCTGGGTCATCATCTCCACCGAGCGCGCGCGCCGCCCCTCCGACTTCACGCCGGCCCCGCGCCAGCGCAAGGGCGGGCCCTGCGTGTTCTGCGGCGGGCAGGAGCATCGCACGCCCGAGGAGGTCTGGGCGCTCCGACCGGGCCGGAGCGAGCCGAACACGCCGGGCTGGCTGCTGCGCGTGGTGCCCAACAAGTTCCCGGCCCTCCGCATCGAGGGTGAGCTGGAGCCGGCCGCGGAAGGCCTCTACGACCGGATGAACGGGGTGGGGGCTCACGAGGTGGTCATCGAGTCTCCCGATCACGACGCGGTCATCGAGCGGCTGCCGCCCGCGCATCTGGCGGAGGTATTCCGCGCCTACCGCGACCGGATCGTGGACCTGGCCAAGGACCCACGCCTCGAGTACGTGATGGTCTTCAAGAATCACGGGGATCCGGCGGGCGCCTCGCTGGAGCACACCCACTCCCAGCTGATCGCCACGCCGGTGGTGCCGCTGATGGTCGAGGAGGAGCTGGCGGGCGCGCTCCAGCATCTCCGGATCAAGAAGCGCTGCATCTGGTGCGACATCATCCGGCAAGAGCGGCAGGAGGGGGGGCGGGTCATCCACGATGAGGGCGGGTTCATGGCGCTCTCGCCCTTCGCGCCTCGGTTCCCGTTCGAGACCTGGATCCTGCCCACGGTGCATCGATCCCGCTACGAGGACACGCCGCCGGCCGATTTCGCCCGGCTGGCCGAGACGGTCCGGCAGGTGCTCGGGCGGATGGGGCAGTTCCTGGAAGACCCCCCGTACAACTTCATGCTCCACAGCGCGCCCCTCCGGGCCCCGGCCCTCGACCACTTCCACTGGCACCTCGAGATCATCCCCAAGCTGACCAGGGTTGCGGGATTCGAATGGGGGACCGGATTCTTCATCAACCCGACCCCTCCCGAGGAAGCCGCGAAATACTTGCGGGGTGAGCCCCCCGGATCGCCCCTAAATTGACACCACGGAAGGCGTTTGTTACACTTCCTCGCGGTTCTGTGACAGGATGTTTTGCGGGAATAGCTCAGTGGTAGAGCACAACCTTGCCAAGGTTGGGGTCGCGGGTTCGAATCCCGTTTCCCGCTCCATATAGCAGGTGGACGGTGCAAGGGCGGCGTAGCCAAGTGGCTAAGGCGGAGGTCTGCAAAACCTCTATTCAGCGGTTCGAATCCGCTCGCCGCCTCCA
>CAMLFJ010000422.1 GCA_946479205.1 uncultured bacterium
GAGGACATCGGCTCGGGCACCGACAACTGGCGCTTCTGGGCCGAGCGCCGGGCCGGCCGGCTCAGCGAGGAGGAGTTCTGCGAGATCGAGGCGTGCCTCTCGCGCTCGGCCGGGCATTGCATGGTGATGGGCACCGCCTCCACGATGGCCTCGATGGCCGAAACGCTCGGCATGACCCTGCCCGGCAACGCGGCGATTCCCGCGGCGGACTCTCGGCGGATGGCGCTCGCCGAGATGTCCGGGCGCCGAATCATGGAGATGGTGCGCGAGGACCTCAAGCCCTCGAAAATCCTCACCCGCGAGGCCTTCGACAACGCCATCCGCACCGGCATGGCGATCGGGGGCTCGACCAACGCGATCATCCACCTGCTCGCCCTCGCGGGGCGCGCCGGGGTGGACCTGGCGCTGGCGCGCTTCGACGAGCTCTCGCGCACC
This sequence comes from uncultured bacterium, assembly GCA_946479205.1. The sequence goes on from CAMLFJ010000422.1 coordinate 436, forward strand.
ACGCCGATGCTGCTCAACGTGCGCCCGTCGGGCAAGTACCTGATGGAGGACTTCTTCTACGCGGGCGGGCTCCCCGCGGTGCTGAAGGAGCTGCTGCCGCTGCTGCACCGCGACGCGCTCACCGTGACCGGCCGGTCGCTCGCGGCCAACAACGAGGCCGCGGTCAACCACAACCCGGACGTGATCCGCACGCTCGCGATGCCGATCCTGAACGAGGGTGGCACCGCGATCCTGACCGGCAACCTCTGTCCGAACGGCGCGGTGCTGAAGCAGTCGGCCGCCTCCGCGCATCTCCTCACGCACCGGGGCCGCGCGGTGGTGTTCGAGGACCACGCGGATCTGCACGCGCGCATCGACGACCCGGACCTGGTGGTGGACGAGACCTCGGTGCTGGTGCTCAAGCGCGTGGGGCCGAAGGGCGCGCCCGGCATGCCGGAGTGGGGCGCCGCGCCGATCCCGCGCAAGCTGCTGCAGAAGGGCGTGCGCGACATGGTGCGCATCTCCGACGCGCGCATGAGCGGGACGTCGTACGGGACGGTGGCGCTGCACGTCTCGCCGGAGGCCGAGGCGGGCGGGCCGCTCGCGCTCGTCCAGGACGGCGACGAGATCGAGCTGGACGTGCCCAACCGCCGGCTGACCCTGCGGGTTCCCGATGACGAGCTGGCCCGCCGCCGCGCCCAGTGGAAGCCGCGCCCGCCCCACTACACGCGCGGCTACGGCCGCCTCTTCCTCGACCACGTGCTCCAGGCCCACGAGGGCTGCGACTTCGACTTCCTCCGCGGAAAAACCCCCGTCCGCGCCGAAGACACCGCCGGCCCCAGCCACTCCTAGGCGGGGTCAGGTCTTACATTCCGACATTGTGCGAATGTAAGACCTGACCCCGCTACTGCAGGACCTGGCGGAGGGAGCCGGCGGCGCGCTTGAGGCGGCGGCGGGCTTCGGGGGCGTCGATGCGGAGGCGAGCCATGGCGATGGCGACCTTCGCGCTGGCGCCGGAGGCCTCGAGCAGGCGCTCGGCCTCGCGCGGGGGCACGCGGCCGAGCTGGCTCACGAGGTGGAGGGCGCGGGCGCGGAGCTTGGCCGAGCGCGGGCGCAGGTCCACCATGCGGTTGCCGTAGACCTTGCCGAGGCGCGCGAAGGACGCGGTGGTCAGCGTGTTCAGCGCGAGCTTGGTCGCGGTGCCGGCCTTGAGCCGCGTCGAGCCGGTGAGCACCTCGGGGCCGACCCCGAGGGCGATCACCACGCGGGCCGCGGAGGCCGGCACGTCGGGGTTGCAGGTGACCAGCGCGGTGGCGGCGCCGCGCTTGCGCGCCTCCTGCAGCGCCGCGCGCACGAACGGCGTGACGCCGCTGGCCGCGATGCCCACCACCATGTCGCCGGGCCGCACGCGCTTCCGGATCTGGCGCGCGCCCTCGGGCCCGTTGTCCTCCGCGCCCTCCGAGGAGCGGAACACGGTGCGCTTGCCGCCCGCGATCACCGCCTGCACCAGCGACGGCGGCGTGTCGAAGGTGGGCGGGCACTCGGCGGCCTCGAGCACGCCCAGCCGGCCGCTGGTGCCCGCGCCCACGAAGATGAGCCGCCCGCGGCGGGACAGCGCGCGCACGATCAGGTCCACCGCGCGGCCGAGCGCGGGCGCGGCCCGGCCCACCGCGCGCACCGCGCGGCGGTCGGCCTGGTTCATGAGCCGCGCGATCCCCACCGCGGACAGCCGGTCGAGGTTGCCGGTGCCCGGGTTCACGCGCTCGGTGGGCAGCCGGTCGAAGCGGATGCGGCTCACCCGTCCATCCTAACGGCTAGTGCGCCTCGAACCCGAGCCATTCCTCCACCTGCTCGGCCAGCCGGTCGCACCGCTCGTCGAGCTGGGCGGCGGTGAGATTGGCGATGGGATGCGGCATGTCGAGAAACGGGTAGCCCGGCTTGCCCCAGCTCTCGGCCATCGCCTTCCCGGTGTTGCGGAACGGGGTGGTGACGATGGCGATGGCCGGCACTCCTTGCTCTTCCATCAGGATCGCGTCGAGCACACTGCTCGAGCTGCACGACCCTCAGTCGCCGATGCCGGAGATGACGAGATCGGCCTGCGCGCGCAGGGCCTTGATCCCGTCCGCGTCCACCTCGTGGCTCGCCGAGCGCTTCCGGTTCCGCACCGTGACCGTCATCTGGTGGCGCTGGGCCAGCCGCTCGGCCAGCTTCTCCAGGATGGGACTCGCGTTGAACTTGGTGTTCTCCACCAGCCCCAGGCGCAGGCCTCGGGGGCTCGCGGGCCGGGGCGCCAGCTTGATCGCGCGCTCCACCGGCTTCGAGGTCGGATCGAAGAGCTTCATGTGGTGCCTCCTTCTATGCGTGTGGTGACGCTACGGGTCCACCTGGTCCCCCACCCGGGCAGGCAGGCGGACCAGCTCCCGGCCCGGCCGCCCGCGAACGCGATCAGGATGTCCTCGGGCCGCTCGAAGCGGTAGCGCCACGTGGTCTCGTCGGCCGGCGTGACCTCGCCGGGCAGGCGCGCGCCGCGCTTGTAGTCGGCCACCGTCCGGCGCGTGCGCTCCATCAGGAAGCGCTGCACGTGGAGCCGGCTCCAGCCCGCCTTCTGCAGCACCTCCTGGTGCTCGCCCGCGAAGACGATCAGCGTCTCGTTGAAGCCGAGCAGGTTGGACGTGCCCACGTTGCCCAGCGCGTCGGCGAAGCAATAGAGCAGCGGCTCCGGCTCCGCGGCCAGGTGGTTGTACACCTGGTAGAGGCTGTTCGACGCGATCAGGGTGATCGCGCTGTCCTCGCGCCGCAGGCCGCGCGCGACGTGCAGCGGCTCCCAGGGGTGATCCTCCTCGTGCTCCGCGAAGCAGAACGTGTACTTGCCGGGATTGCCGAGGGTGGCGCGGTCGAGCAGGCCCGGCCGCGTGTTCATCACGTTCATCATGATGAGGCGCACCGCGCGGCCGATGGTCGCGTTCGGCCGGTGGCCCTGGCCGAACGCGTTGTTGCCGCTGTTGATGCCGAGGCGCGTCGCGATCGGCCCGTTGACCACCAGGGCCATCGCGGAGCCGCCGGTGCTGCTGGCCGGCCCGTGATACGCGAAGGCAGGCGCGCAGAGGCTCTTCACCGCGGCCACCACCACCGGCATGTACTCGGGCCGGCACCCGGCCATCACCGCGTTGATCGCCGCCTTCTCGGCGGTGACCACCGCGTTGCGGCCGGTGATCGCGCCCAGCTCCTCGGAGCCGTCGAGGCCCGCCGCCGCCAGCATCGCCGCGATGGAGGCATCCGACGGCGGCACCACCGGCAGGCCGTCGGTCCAGCCCGC
>CAMLFJ010000423.1 GCA_946479205.1 uncultured bacterium
GCCGCTTCCGGCTAGGACTGCGTGGGCGGCGGGGCGGGCGTGCCGGGCGCCGGCGGCGCGGCGCCGGGGGTCGGCGGTGGCGCCGGCTCGAGACGCGGCGGCTCCACCCGGGGCGGCGAGACGCCGGGCGCGTATCGCGCGGGTCCGCAGGTCTCCTTCGGCTCGGTCCCCGCGACGAAGGCCATGGTCACCGGCCGCACGCAGCCCCCGGCGGTGTTGAGGTCGATCGGAACGAGCACCACCCGCTCCGGAATCGGGAAATCTTCCGCGGCGGTCCCCGCGAGCGCCTCCTGCATGAAGGCGGTCCAGATCGGCACCGCGACCCGTGAGCCGGTCTCGTCCTTGCCCAGGCTGCGCGGGCGGTCGTAGCCGACCCACACCCCGGTGACGAGCTGCGGAGTGTAGCCGATGAACCACGCGTTCGAGTAGTCGTTGGTGGTGCCGGTCTTGGCCGCGGCGGGCCGTCCGAGCGCGCGCGCGGCCGCGCCGGTGCCGCGCTCGATCGTGCCGCGCAGCATGTAGGTCATGACGTAGGCCAGCTCGGGCGAGACCACCTGCTTGCCGACCGGCGTGTTCTCCTCGAGCAGCTTCCGCTGGGAGTCGAGTACGTAGCGGATCGCGGTGGGCCGGATCCAGTTGCCCTGGTTGGCGAGCGCGCCGTACGCGGACGTGATCTCGAGCAGCGTGAGGTCGGAGGTGCCGAGCGCGACCGAGAGATTCTCTCCCATCGGGCTCTCGACCCCGAGCCGCCGCGCGATATCGACCGTGCGGCGGATGCCGTTCTTCTCGAGCACCCGGACCGCGGCCACGTTGACCGACTCCTCGAGGGCCTGCTGGTAGGTGATGGGCCCGCGGAACTTGCGATCGTAGTTCTCGGGCTTCCAGGCCTTGCCGTTGCGGCCGGCCGGGAACTCGATGGGCGAGTCGTCCACCACGGACGCCGGGGTCTGGCCGGACTCCAGCGCGGCCAGGTAGACGAAGGGCTTGAAGGCCGACCCGGGCTGTCGGCGCGCCTGCACCGCCCGGTTGAACTCGCTCTTGAAGAAGTCGTAGCCGCCGACCATCGCCTTGATGTAGCCGGTCTGGGGATCGATGGTGAGCAGCGCCCCCTCCGGCCGCTCGGGGGGCGCGACCGGCTTGTCCTTGACCGCGGCGACCCGGCGCGACTCGAGCGCCTTGAGCCCCTCGCGCAGCGAGCGCTCGGCCTTGACCTGCATCACCGGGGAGAGCGTGGTGTAGACCTGCATGCCGCCCTTGAAGACGAGGTCGGCGCCGTACTGGGCCTCGAGCTGCTGCTGGACGTACTCGAGATAGTGCTGCCCGGTGGTGCGGCGGCGCTCGGGCGGGATGAGGCCCAGCGAGCTGTCGGAGGCCTTCTTGGCCTGCGGCGCGGGTAGCGAGCCCACGTCCACCATGCGCGCGAGCACGGTGGCGCGCCGGCGCTTCGCGGCCTCCGGATGCTCGAAGGGCGAGTAGGTGGACGGCGCCTTGGGCAGGCCGGCGAGCAGGGTGGATTCGGACAGACTGAGCTCGGTCACCGACTTGCCGAAGAAGGTGCGGGCGGCCGCCTCGACCCCGAAGGCCCCGTGGCCGAAGTAGATCTGATTGAGGTACATCTCGATGATCCGGTCCTTCGAGTAGCGCCGCTCCAGCTCCAGCGCGAGCACCGCCTCCTTGAGCTTGCGCTCGAGGCTCTTGTCGGGGGTGAGGAAGAGCACCTTGGCGAGCTGCTGGGTGATGGTGCTGCCGCCTTCCACGATGCGCCCGCGCCGGAAGTTCTGATAGACCGCGCGCGCGATGCCCATCGGATCCACTCCGTAGTGGGAGTAGAAGCGCGCGTCCTCGGTCGCGATGATCGCCTCGCGGAGCGCCTTGGGGATCTGGGCGAGCGGCACGAAGATCCGGCGCTCGACGTGGAACTCGGTGATGAGCTCGTCGTTGTCGTCGTAGACCTTGGTGCCCTCGCTCGCGTCGAACCGCTCGAGCTGGGAGACCGAGGGCAGGGAGCCGGGCAGGATGGTGAGCACCCAGAATGCGGAGGCGGCGACGCCCAGGCCCGTCACGAGGACCATCACCAGCGCGGCCATGAGCGCCCAGCGGACCCACCGCCGGCGCCGGAGCGTGCCGCGTTTCGAAACTCGGTCATCCGCCATGGATTGCTATTATACAGGCGTGAACATTGCCCAGCTTCCCGTGGATGAGCAGCTGGCCCGCATCCGTCGGGGCGCCGCCGAGATCATCGTGGACGCCGAGCTGCGGGCCAAGCTCGAGCGCTCCCGTCGGACCGGCGACCCGCTCAAGGTCAAGCTGGGACTCGACCCGACCGCGCCCGACCTGCACCTGGGACACACGGTGGTCCTCCAGAAGCTGCGCGATTTCCAGGACCTCGGACACCAGATCATCATCATCATCGGGGACTTCACCGGGATGATCGGCGACCCCACCGGCCGCTCGGAGACGCGGCGGCCGCTCACCTGGGACGAGATCCGCAGCAACGCGGAGACGTACCGGGCCCAGCTCGGGAAGGTGCTCGACATGGGCCGCACCCTGGTGCGGTTCAACTCGGAGTGGCTCGGCCCGCTGACGTTCGAGCACGTCATTCGCGAGACCGCGCACCTGACCGTCGCGCGCATCCTGCAGCGGGAGGATTTCGCCACCCGCCACGCGGCGGGGCGGCCGATCAGCCTCCACGAGTTCCTCTACCCGCTCGCGCAGGGCTACGACTCCGTCGCGCTCGGCGCGGACGTCGAGCTGGGCGGCACCGATCAGACGTTCAATCTGCTCGTGGGCCGCGATCTGCAGCGCGCCCACGGCCAGGAGGCGCAGGTCGCGCTGACCGTGCCGATCCTCGAGGGGCTCGACGGCGTGCAGAAGATGTCGAAGAGCCTCGGCAACTACGTGGGGATCACCGAGCCGCCGGCCGACATGTACGGCAAGCTGATGTCGGTCTCGGACGCGATGATGTTCCGCTACTTCGAGCTGGTGACCCGCGTGCCGGAGGACGAGATCGCCCGGCTGCGGGGCCTGCACCCCATGGAGGCCAAGAAGCGGCTGGCCCGGACCGTGACCGCGATGTACCACGGCGAGGACGAGGCCGCGGCCGCGGAGGCCGCCTTCGCGCGGGTCGTCCAGGCCAGGGAAGTACCCGACAACATTGACTTGGTTCGTCTCTCCACCGCGTCGGGCAGCGAGCCGATGTGGCGGGTGGTCGTGCTGGCCGGCATGGCGCCGTCCAACTCCGAGGCCCGGCGCCTGATCCAGCAGGGGGCGGTCGAGGTGGACGGCAGCCGCGTAAGCGATCCGGTTCACAAGGTCGAGGCGTCGGGGGAGAGCCGGCTGCTGCAGGTAGGCAAGCGGAAATTCAAGCGATTCGTTCTAGAAAAGGAATGACTTGACAGTCTAGAGGCCCATCCGTATTATCACTCCTTGCCCATCCTTCCGGTCGCATTGGAAGTGGGTGTTGAGAGATGTCAGCCGGTCGCAATCATTCCCGCTGGCCTCGATTCAACCTGAAGGGGTTCTCAACCCCGCCGCTCTTTGAAAATCGCATATGTTACTGGCTCACCGAGAAGTGTGAGCACCATCCGTAACTACTGAGTACCTTGCGCTCGACCGAAGCAACATCTTGGTTGGGCTTTTAGGGACCAGGGTTCAAGTTTGTCGATTTAATCATGGCGAGTTTGATCCTGGCTCAGAGCGAACGCTGGCGGCGTACTTAACACATG
>CAMLFJ010000424.1 GCA_946479205.1 uncultured bacterium
GCGCCCCCCTGGATGACCATCCTCCACAATTGCGACTGTCACACCTTCGAGGAAGTGGTGACGCAGCTGATGAAGGCGATCGCCTGCTCGGAGGAGCGCGGCTGGGAGCTCGCGTGGCAGGTGCACAACACCGGCAAGGCGGTGGTGAAGGTCGGCGCCGAGACCGAGTGCGTGCGGGTCGGCAACGTCCTCGCGTCGATCGGCCTCGTCGTCACCGTGACCCAGTCTTGAGGGCGGCCACGATCGCGTCCACGTCGTAGACGCAGCCGCCCCAGGCCCCGCCGCCCACGTGCTGCAGCGCGGCCCAGAGCCGCGTGTCGTCCGGGAGCCCCGGGTCGGGCGCCAGGTCGGGCCGCGGGCCGCGCGCGGCGAGGACGCGAGTGCCCTCTTCCACGCCGAACGTCCGGCCCTCCGCGCCGACCAGGTCCACGCTGCCCTCGAGCCGCAGCCGATCTACCACGATCTGCACGAGATCGCCCTCGCGCAGGCGCCCGATGGGCCCGCCCGCCAGCGCCTCGGGCCCGACGTGGCCGATGCACGCCCCGGTGGAGACGCCGGAGAAGCGCGCGTCGGTCAGCACCGCCACCTGCTTGCCCCAGGACAGGTGCTTGAGCGCGGAGGTGATCTGGTAGATCTCCTCCATCCCCGCCCCCAGCGGCCCGCGACAGATCAGCACCAGCACGTCGCCCGGCTTGATCCGCTCGGGCCCCGTGCTCTTGATCGCCGCGATCGCCCCGCGCTCGGTGGTGTACACGCGAGCCGGGCCGGTCTTGCGATACACCCCGTCGGCGTCCACCACCGACGGATCGATGGCGGTGCTCTTGATCACCGCGCCCTCCGGGGCCAGGTTGCCGCGCGGGAACGTCACGGTGCTCGTGAGGCCCCGGGCGCGCGCGCGCTCCGGATCCATGATGACGTCGTCCGGGTCCACCCCGTCCTGCCGCATCAGACGCTCGCGCAGCGCGGTGCGCCGCGCGGAGCCCTCCCACCAGTCGAGGGCCCGGCCGAGCGGCTCGCCGGTCACGGTCAGGCAGCGCTCGTCGAGCAGGCCCCCGCGGCGGAGGTGCAGCATCACCTCGGGCGCGCCGCCGGCCAGGAACACGCGCACCGTCGGATGATTACGGGGCCCGTTCGGCAGCACGTCCACCAGGCGCGGCACCCGCCGGTTGACGTCGATCCAGTCCTGCACGACGGGACGCCGCAGGCCGGCGGCGTGCGCGATCGCGGTGAGGTGCAGCAGGAGATTCGTCGAGCCGCCGACCGCCGCGTGCACCATCATGGCGTTCCGGACGGAGGCGTCGGTGACGACGTCGCGCGTGGCGAGACCCCGCGCGGCGAGCGAGGTGAGCGCGCGGGCCGAGCGCCGGGCCATGTCGAGCCAGATCGGCTGCCCGGAGGGCGCGAGCGCGGTGTGCGGCAGCGAGAGCCCGAGCGCCTCGCCGACGACCTGGGACGTGGCCGCGGTTCCGAGGAACTGGCACCCGCCCCCGGGCGAGCCGCAGGCCCGGCAGCCGAGGTCGGCCGCCCGCTCCAGCGTGAGCTCGCCGTGCGCGAAGCGGGCGCCGATGGACTGCACGGTGCCCGCGTCCTCTCCCTCGGTGGGCGGCAGGGTCACGCCGCCCGGCACCAGCACGCAGGGCAGGTCGCGCAGGGCGGCCAGCGCCATCATCATCGCGGGCAGCCCCTTGTCGCAGGTGGCCACGCCGAGCACGCCCCGGCGCGTGGGAAGCGAGCGGGCCAGTCGCCGCAGCACCACCGCCGCGTCGTTGCGGTAGGCGAGGCTGTCCATCATGCCGGGAGTGCCCTGGGTGCGCCCGTCGCAGGGATCCGAGCAGAAGCCGGCGAACGGCAGGCCGCCCAGCGCGGCCAGCTCCTGGGCGGCGGCCTGCATGAGCAGCCCGATCTCCCAGTGACCGGTGTGGTAGCCGAGCGCGATCGGCTTGCCGTCGGGCGCGCGGATGCCCCCCTGAGTGGAGAGCATGAGGAACTGCGGCCGGCCCAGCTCGCGCGGATCCCAGCCCATGCCCGCGTTCTGGGTGAGTCCGAAGATGTCGCCGCTGGGGCTCTCGAGCAGCATCTCCGCGGTGAGCGGGAGCTGCCCCTGCGGACCCGCGCCCGTGGTCTGGATCTCCCAGACGGACGGGTCGGAGTGGACGATCTCGTCGAAGCCGGTCACGGCGGTCTTCGATGCCCTTGCGCTCCCCATTTTGGTCCTCGCAGGTCCTTATTTAGGCCTACTGTTCCATGCCCGGCCCGCCGGGTCCATCGATAATTCAACAACTTCCGTCATGCGGAGTCTGGCACCGGAGTTGCTCCCTCCAGAAGCCATGCTGAAGCGACTCGGGCGCCGTCTGCTGGAATTGATCGATAGCGTGCCGCTCGGCTGGCTGGCGCCCTCGCGGCAGCCGATCCCCGTCCGCATTCGCCGATTCCGCAATCCGTACGTGCGCTAGGCGCATCGCCATGAGCCCCGGAGGCCATCTCGTCACCACCGCGCTCGCCTGCGCGGCCGTCTACGCGGGCACCGAGAGCGTCGCGCTCACCGCGGGCCTCGCGGCGGGCGGCTTCCTGATCGACGTCGACCACGCCGTCGACTACGTGCTCTTCGAGCGGCAGCGCGACCTCCGTCCCGGCAGCTTCCTCCGCTACTATCTGGACGGAAAGGTGCAGCGGGTCGTCCTCCTCCTGCACTCCTACGAGCTGCTGGTGCTGCTGGCCGCGATCGCCTGGCTCACCAACGTCGAATGGCTCTGGGGATGGGTCTTCGGCATGCTGCTGCACCTGCCGCTCGACATCGTCTTCAACGGCAAGTTCGCCTCCGGCGGCCTCGTCCACTTCTACAGCTTCATCGTACGGGCCCGCGCCGGATTCCGCGCCGACCGCTTCATGGATCGCCCGGTCCGGGCGGCCACCGAAGGCTTCTGGGGCGGGTTCTTCCGGGGGGGCCAGCTCGCGGACGATGCGTCGAAGGATCCGGCCGGCCACCCGGAGGCCTCCGCGTCCGAGCCGGCCCGCGGCTAGTTCTCGGCGGGCGGCTCGCTCAGCAGCATCCAGTCGTCGATCCCGTCCACCATCGGCGCCGCCTTGTTCGGCGTCGTCAGGGTCCGGCCCTTGCTCGGCGAGAACCAGACGAACTCGACGATCTCGGCAGAGCCCACCTCGGCCTGGTCGGCGATCTCGGGCCCATTCGTCCCGGTCTCGCGCCGCTCGGCCTTGCGCGCCTTCTTGGCCTCCAGCTTGGCCTTGCGCTGATCTTCCTTGCGGCGGCGGTCGCCGCGGTACATGCCCGGGTTTGGCATCGGCTCTCTCCCCGTACCGGTTTACAACCTTCAGGCTTTATCTATCCGTTCGGCTCGCCTTCGGCTTCACCTCACCCTGCTACTTCCTCAAACATCATCTATCCGTTCGGCTCGCCTTCGGCTTCACCTCACCCTGCTACTTCCTCAAACATCATCTATCCGTTCGGCTCGCCTTCGGCTTCACCTCACCCTGCTACATGACCGGACCGATGATCCAGGGCGCGAACTCTTCCTCGCCGACTCCCGACAGCTCGCTCTTGCTGCGCTTGCCCGACGCCACCGCCACGATCTCCTCGAAGATCTGCCGGCCCACCTCGGGCAGCGGGGTGCCCTCGAGGATCACCCCGCAGTTGATGTCCATGTCCTCCGACATGTGACGGTACATGAGGCTGTTGGTGGCGAGCTTGATCGA
>CAMLFJ010000425.1 GCA_946479205.1 uncultured bacterium
TCGACGGGCTCTACCTGGCGACCGCCTTCAGCGGCTCCGGCTTCAAGATCGCCCCGGCGGTCGGCACGTGCATGGCGGAGCTCATCACGGACGGGCGCGCCAAGACGGTCGACATCGAGGCGTTCGGCCTCGGCCGCTTCGCGCGGGGCCGGACGGTGGAGGGGCCGTACCCGTACGCGGTGCGGCCGGACTACGTGGATCCCGCCGCCGCGAACGACGCACGATGAGTCCCGGGCGGCCGCCCGGCGTCGAGTTCCATACCTTCACGGTGCTCGGCCGCTGCCCCCGTACCGGGCGGCTCGGCATCGCCACCGCCACCCGCTCGCTCGCGGTGGGCGCGCGCGTCCCGCACGTGCGCGCGGGGCTCGGCGCGGTCGCGATCATGGCCATCGCGGACGCGCGGCTCGGCTACACCGCGCTGCGTCTGCTCGAGATCGGCTACAAGGCGCCCGCGGTGATCGAGGAGCTGGTCAAGGGCGATCCCTACGCGGAGTACCGGCAGCTCGGGGTCATCGACGCCGACGGCTTCGCGGCCGCCCGCACCGGCAAGATGAACCGCGACTGGGCCGGCCACCACGTGCACGACGACTACATCGTGCTCGGCAACGTGCTCACCGGGGAGCACGTGCTCGGGGCGATGGAGAAGACCTTCGCCGCCGATCCCGCCGAGGATCTCGAGGAGCGCCTGCTGCGGACGATCGAGGCGGGGCGCGACGCGGGCGGGCAGCACGGCGGCCAGCAGTCCGCCGCCCTGCTGGTCTTCGACGACCGGCCCTTCGCCCACGTGGATCTCCGGGTGGACGTGCACGCCGAGCCGATCGGCGAGCTGCGGCGGGTCTTCGACGTCTACCGCCCCGCGATCCCGTACTACAACCTGCGTCAGGTGGACGCGCGGGTGCCCCCGCTGCACGACTGGCTGGCCTCCCGGCCGCGCTGAGCGGTCCGGATCGCGTCCCAGACCCGCTCCGGCGTCACCGGCATCTCGAGGTGCTCCACGCCCAGCTCCGCGAGGGCGTCCACGACCGCGTTCACCGCGGCCCCGAGCGCCGGGGTCGTGCCGCCCTCGCCGCCGCCCCGCAGGCCGAGCGGGTTCGAGGTGGACGGCACCTCGCTGATCTCGGTGGTGAAGGAGGGCACCAGATCGGCGCGCGGCATCGCGTACTCCATGAAGGTCGCGGACTGGAGCTGGCCGCTCTCCGCGTCGTAGCGGCAGTGCTCCCAGAGGGCCTGGCCCAGGCCCTGGACGATGCCGCCGTGGGTCTGCCCGTCCACGATCAGCGGGTTGATGGCGCGGCCCACGTCGTCCACCGACGTGTAGCGGACGACCTCCACCGCGCCGGTCTCCGGATCCACCTCCACCTCGCACACCGCGCAGCCGTACGGGAAGGACGGCGTGCTCACCGTCTCGTCGCTCACGCCGTCGAGCGGTCCGCGCAGCTCCTCCGGCGCGTCGGGCCGCTCGGCGGCGGCCGCGACCTCGAAGAGGCCGATGGCGCGATCGGTGCCGCGGACGCGGAACTGCCCTCGCGAGAACTCGAGATCGGCGACCGCGGACTCGAGCCGCCACGCGGCGAGGCGGGCGCCCTTCTCCACGATCTGGTCCCCCGCCTTCGCCATCACCACCCCGCCCAGGCGCATCGAGCGGCCGGAGTGCGACCCACCGCCCACCGGGACTTGATCCGTGTCGCCGCTGATCAGGCGAACCTGGCCGAGCGTGCAGCCCAGCCACTCGACGACGAGCTGGGCGAAGCTCGTCTCGTGGCCCTGGCCGGCCGCGAGGGTGCCGATCACCACGTCGATCCGCCCCTCCGGCCGCACCGTGACGTGCGCGCGCTCGCGGGGCGCGCCGGTGGCGATCTCGATGTAGTTGGCGAGGCCGATCCCGCGGTAGCGCCCGCGCCCGCGCGCCTCCCGCCGCCGCGCCTCGAAGCCGGCCCAGTCGGCCAGCGCCGCCGCGCGGTCCTGGACGGCCACGTAGTCGCCGCTGTCGTAGACGATCCCGAACGGATTCGTGTACGGCATCGCGACGGTCGGTATCAGGTTGCGGCGGCGCAGCTCGAGGCGATCGAAGCCGTGGCGGCGCGCGGCGAGGTCGATGAGCCGCTCCATCACGAACATGACCTGGGGCCGGCCCGCGCTGCGGTACGCGGACAGCGGCGAGGTATTGCTGAGCACCGCGCGGCCGCGCACCGCGGCGGCGGGCACCCGGTAGACGGTGGTGGCCAGCTCGCGGCCCTTGTTGAGCGGCACGAAGGTCACGGTGTGCGCGCCGACATTGCTCGTGTTGGTGCCCCGGAGGGCGAGGAAGCGGCCGTCCGCGTCGAGGGCCAGCTCCATCGCGGAGACGAGGTCGCGCGCCTGGTAGTCGGTCAGGAACGCCTCGCGGCGCTCGCACGTCCACTTCACCGGCCGGCCGAGGCGCCGGGCCGCCCACGTCACCAGCGCAAACTCGGGATAGAAGCTGTTCCGCGTGCCGAAGTTGCCGCCCACGTCCTCGGCCACCACGCGCACCGTGGCCTCCGGCACGCCCAGCACCTCCGCGAGATCGGCCTTGTGCCGCACCACGCCGCCCGAGCCCGCGTAGAGCGTGTAGCGCCCGGTCGCCGCGTCGTAGACGCCGAGGGCCGCGCGCGGCTCCATGGGCACCCCGGTGATGCGGGGCACCCAGGTGTCGAGGCGCACGGTGTGGGCCGCCGCGGCGAAGGCGGCGTCGGCGGCGCGCGCGTCGCCCGCCACCGAGTCCACGCAGACGTTCGAGCCGAGCTCGCCCCAGAGGATCGGCGCCCCGGGCTCACCCGCTCTGGGTGTGGCGGTGACCGACGGCAGGGGCTCGTAGACAACCCGGACGGCCTCGGCCGCGTCCGCCGCCGCGGCGGCGGTCTCCGCGATCACCATCGCCACCGCCTCGCCCGCGAAGCGGACTGTGTCGGTCGCCAGAGGGGGATGCGGCGTGGTGTGCACGCGGGCGCCGTCGCGGCCGCCGAGCGGAAACTCGTTCGGGTTCGTCGGCACCGGCTTATGGGGAATCGAGGCGAGCCCATCGGCTGCCGCGTCGCGCCCGGTGAGCACGGCGAGCACGCCCGGCATCGCGAGCGCGACGGAACCGTCGATCGAGAGCACGCGCGCGCGAGCGTGCGGCGACCGGACGAGGTGCGCGTGAGCCTGGCCCGGCAGCTTGAAGTCGTCGCTGAAGCGGCCGCGTCCGGTGACGAGGCGCACGTCCTCCTTGCGAGGGATCGGCTGCCCGAAGCCCTGCGGAGCCGAGCGCGTGCGCGCGGCGAGGAACGAGACGCCCGGGATGGTCATGGGGGCCGCCGGCGCGCGGCGGCCCCGCAATCCTACCTCAGCGCAGCCGGAAGAGGAACGTAGCCCCCTCCGAGCTTCTGGCCCCGAGAGGGACGCTTGACGAGCCTCCACCAGCGAGGCACCCTCTGTCCGATCGGCGAAGTGGCGCGTTAGTGTTGGACTATGGCCGAGGAGCGGAAACCTGATGACCCTGGCGCTGGGAGCCTACTTCTTCTTCATCGCGCTCATCCTGGCGCACCTCGAGATTCAGATCGAGGGGCCCCACGGGTGGGCCGAGAAGCTGCCCACCTGGCGCTGGGACGGCCCGATGGTGCGCCGGTTGTTCGGAAAGCCGGTGACCGGATATCACGTCTGCCTCGTGACGTGTATTCTCCTGTTCCTGCACGTCCCGCAGTTTTACGC
>CAMLFJ010000426.1 GCA_946479205.1 uncultured bacterium
GTGGGCGCCCGGGTCTCCTTGTAGGCCGCGAACTTCTCCTCCCGGAACGTCGGGCCGGGCGGGTCCCAGGCCACCGCGAAGTACTCTGGATTGTCCTCGCGCAGCAGCTTCCACAGCATCGTGGACATGCCGAAGACCGCGTGGCTCGGCACGCCCTTCGAGGTGGAGAGGAAGGGAATCGCGTGGTAGGCGCGAAAGAGAAAGCCGGGGCCATCCAGGATGAACAGACGCTCGGTCATGCGGACCCGGACCGGATCATACACCGGCCTCCCGGCCGCCGCCTCTCCCGTGCCTTTATTGTCCGCGCGCTCGGTTAGTATTGACGAGGAGGCCCACGTGACCGGAGATCGCTTCCTGGTGGAGGGCGGCCATCCCCTGCGGGGGACGGTGACGCCGGCGGGCAACAAGAACGAGGCCCTGCCCGTGCTCGCGGCCTGCCTCCTCGTCGCCGGCGAGGTCGTCGTCGACAACGTGCCACGCATCCGGGACGTGACCGCGCTGCTCGAAGGGCTCCGCCACCTGGGCGTGCGGGTCGACGTGGACGACCACGGCACGGTGCGCCTGGACGCGAGCGACCTCAAGGGCCGCGACCCCGACCCCGCGGTGATGTCGCAGCTCCGGGGCTCGGTACTGCTGGCGCCGGGCCTGCTCGCCCGGACCGGCCAGGCCGTGCTGCCGCCCCCCGGCGGCGACCGGATCGGCCGGCGGCGGCTCGACACCCACCTGCTGGCGTTGAGCGAGCTGGGCGCAAAAGTCGCCTCCGGCCCGTCGCTCCACCTGACGCTCGAGGGCCGCTTCCGGGGCGCCGAGGTCTTCCTCGACGAGATGAGCGTGACCGGCACCGAGAACACGGTGATGGCCGCGGTGCTGGCCGAGGGCGAGACCGTGATCCTGAACGCGGCCAGCGAGCCGCACGTGCAGGGCCTGTGCCGCTTCCTCAACACCCTGGGCGCCCGGATCAGCGGCATCGGCACCAACCAGCTCCGCATCCAGGGCGTCCGCGAGCTCGGGCCCGGCCGGCACCGCCTGGGCCCCGATCACATCGAGATCGGCTCCTTCGTGGCGCTGGCCGCGATGACCGGCGGCGACCTCCGCATCCGCGACGTGATCCCGGAGGATCTGCGCATGATCCGCCTGGCCTACCGGCGGCTGGGCGTGGAGACCTCGCTGGACGGCACCACCCTGGTCGTCCCCGGCCCGCAGAAGCTCGAGGTCGCGGCCGACGCGGACGGGGCAATCTCCAAGGTGGACGACGCGCCGTGGCCGGGCTTCCCCGCCGACCTGACCTCGCTCGCGCTGGTGCTGGCGACCCAGAGCCACGGGACCGTGCTCATCCACGAGAAGCTATTCGAGAGCCGCCTCTTCTTCGTGGACAGCCTCATCGCGATGGGCGCGCGGATCGTGCTCTGCGATCCCCACCGGGCGGTGGTGGTCGGGCCCACCGAGCTGCGGGGTGCTCCGATGGTCTCCCCCGACATCCGCGCGGGCATGGCCCTCATCGGCGCCGCGCTGTGCGCGCGCGGCACGTCCTCGATCATGAACGCGCACCAGGTGGACCGCGGCTACGAGCGGATCGACGAGCGCCTGCGCGCGCTGGGCGCGCGTATCACCCGCGAGCCGGGCGCCTGACCAGACCGGCTCACCTCTCGAGAGTGCTGGCCGCATCGCTCATCCTGCTCGGTGTCGCCACCTCGGCGACCGCCCAAACCTCGAACCTGCAAGCCGAGCTCGCACGCGTCACCGCCTCGGTCGGCGGCAGCGTTGGGGTTGGCGTGCGCCATCTTGAATCCGGCCGCGAACTCTACGTCAATCGCGGCGTGCACTATCCGATGGCCAGCATATTCAAGGTGCCGGTCGCGATTCAACTACTCGCGATGGTCGAGGAAGGCCGCGCCGATCTGGACAAGATGGTCGAGCTGCGCGCGAGCGACCTTCGCCCCGGCAGCGGCCGGCTCGTGAAGGGCTTCGTCGAGCCCAGGCGGATCACGATTCGAGAGCTGCTCGAGAGGATGCTCATCGACAGCGATGCCACCGCCACCGACTATCTCCTCGGCGCGATCGGTGGGGTCCCGGCGGTCCAGGAGCGGCTGAAGAAACTCGGTTTGGACGGAATCTCGGTGGACCGCACCGCCGGTCACCTCCAGGCCGCCGCGCTCGGCTTCGACGACCTGCCCGCCGACGTCGGGCCGACGTCGGCCGAAATGGAACGAATGATCCAGACGCTCCCGCGCTCGCGGCGCACCGGCCGCATCGCCGCGTTCATGAAGAATGAGCGGGACACCGCGACACCCGAGTCGCTCGTCGCGATGCTGGCGAAGGTCTGGAACGGCGAGACGCTGGGTCGGAAGTACACCAAGGTCCTCATCGACACCATGCATCGCTGCGGGACCGGCAAAGGGCGGCTTCCCGCCGGGCTACCGGCCGGAACAAAGGTCGCTCGCAAGACGGGGACGTTCAGCCGCTTGATCACGAACGACGCCGGAATCATCACCCTTCCCGGCCCGTCCGGGCATGTCGTCGTCACGGTTCAGATCAAGGAATCCACCCGGCCCCTCGAGGCGCAGGAGCGCGCGATCGCGGAGGTCGCGCGCGCGGTCTACAACCACTTCACCGCACGATAGCCCTCCCTTCCTCTTCCCGCGTCAGCCCTCACCTGGTAGAGTCCAGTCCATGCCAGCCATGAAACGCATCGGTGTGCTCGGCGGGATCAGCCCGCAGGCGACGATCGACTTCGAGGCGCGCGTGCACCGCGTCTGCCAGCGGCTGGTCCCGCAGAGCTGGAACCGCGGCTACCCGCCGATGGTGGTCTGGTACCACCGCCGCATGCCCCTGCGCGTCGACGCCGATGACCGGCCGCTCGTGCCCCGCGAGATCGACCCGGAGCTGGTGGACGCGGCGGCCTGGCTGGGCCGGAGTGTGGACTTCCTCGTCATGCCCTGCAACGCCGCCCACGTCGGGCTGGCCGCGCTCCGGAAGGCCGCCGGGTGCCCGGTCCTCAGCATGATCGACGTCACGGTGGACGAGGTCGCGCGGCGGGGCTGGCGGCACGTCGGCGTCCTCGGCTTCGCCGGCGCGCCGGCGCCATACGTCGAGGCGCTTGGCGCGCGAGAGGTCCGCCACGCGACGATCGACGGCGCGCTGCAGGCTCGCGTGGACGCCGGGATCCGGGCCGTAGCGGAGGGACGCGAGAGCCCGGCCGATACGGAGGCCGCCCGCGCCGCGGTCGCGGCCGTGCGCGCGGTGCCGGTCGAGGGCGTGGTGCTCGGCTGCACGGAGATCCCGCTGATGCTGGCCGAGGAGGCCGAGGCAAAGGATCTCCTCAGCCCGGCGGCGCTCCTGGCCGAGGCCGCCGTCCGCGCGGCCAACGGCGACATCCCGCTGCCTCGCTAGGCCCCGGACCGGATTTCACCCCGTCGGCTGGGTAGCCGATTCGCTCCGCGGCTATGAAAGCCGCCCGTGCCCTGGCACAATCATGGCCTGCCGCGGGCCCCGGGACGCGGCGCCAAGGAGGAGCCCATGCGATTCGGCCTGTTCTACGAGCTCTCGGTGCCGCGGCCATGGACGCGCGAGTCGGAGCGGACGGTCTACCAGAACGCGCTCGAGCAGGTGCGGCTCGCCGACGAGCTCGGCTTCGATCAGGTGTGGGCCGTCGAGCACCACTTCCTCGAGGAGTACTCGCACTGCCCGGCCCCCGAGCTGTTCC
>CAMLFJ010000427.1 GCA_946479205.1 uncultured bacterium
ACCGGCTTCGGCGACTGGCGGGGGGCCGAGGGCTATCCGCGGCTGGACTCGCACCGCGGCATCGACGTCAAGGGCCCGGTCGGCGCCGACGTGCTCGCGGCCGCGGAGGGCCGCATCACGGTGGCGCGCGACAGGGGAGATCTCTGCGGCCTCATCGTGGTGGTGGTCCACGACCCGCACGGGTACCGGACCATCTATTGCCATCTGGCCACGATCGCGGTGCAGGTCGGCGAGACGGTCGCCCGCGGCCAGCGGATCGGCACCCTCGGCACCACGGGACAGCGCGCGTGGCCGGGCTACGAGCACGTGCACCTCGAGCTGCAGCGCGGCGCCGACCTCCAAGACCTGCACGACCCGCTCGCGCGAATCGTCGGCTGCTTCGACGCGGCCGCGCGCTACCCGGCGGACCGGTTGGTGCTCACCTATCCCGTGCCCTGCTGATCCGGAGGAGGACCAGCCCGTGCCCATCGTCGGCATCGATCACGTGCAGCTCGCCATGCCGGCCGGCCGCGAGGCGGAGGCGCGCGCCTTCTACACCGGCCTGCTCGGGATCCCCGAGCTGGCCAAGCCGCCGGCCCTCGCGGCCCGCGGCGGGGCCTGGTTCGAGCGCGGGCCGGTCAAGGTCCACCTGGGCGTGGACCCTGACTTCCGGCCCGCGCGCAAGGCCCACGCGGGCCTGCTGGTCAGCGGGCTCGACGAGCTGATCGAGGAACTCCGGCGCGCCGGGTACGACGTGACCACCGACGAGCCCCTCGAGGGCTATCTCCGAGTCTACGTCAACGACCCCTTCGGCAACCGCCTCGAGCTGATGGAGCCGCGCTCAGCCGGCTGACGTGGTGGCGAGGATCCGCTTCTCGTAGAGCGCGCTCAAAATCTCGTCGATGCACGCGGCGGCCCAGACGTCGAAGAACGGCCCCGCCTGCATGGCCGTGAACTCCCGCATCCAGCGCTCGCGCGCCTGCTCCGCGGTCTCCCCGTCGCGCGCGGCCTGCAGGTGGGAGCGAACCGGGTCCTTGTGATAGATGGCCGGGTACTCGACGTAGCGGTGAAGCTCCTGGAGGTCCTTGGAGTAGATGACCACCACTGGCAGCGAGGCCCACTCACCGCCATTCTTGGCGTTCAGGAACTCGAGCATGATGTCGTGGTTGCCGTCGGGCGCGGCGGCCGGATCCGGGCGGCGCGTGCCCAGGACTTTGCGGCCGTCGCGGTTGAAGATGCGCAGCTCGAGGCCGCCCGCCTCGGCCAGCCGCGCGAGCCATGGCAGATCGCGCCGGCAGTCGGAGGACCAGTCCTCCGCGATCACCAGGATCTTCGCGGGACCGCCAGGCTGAGCCGCGAGCCACTTGATGCCGGAAACCTGCTGCTCGCTCAGGCGCGCGCGGGCGTAGCGCTCGCGAAACACCGCGCTGTTGTCCTGGCGCGGCGCCGGCTTCGAGCCGCCGTCAGCGAAATAGCTGCCGAACGCCTCGCGGGCGAGGTTCTCGGGGGTGCCGACGTATCGCATGTACTCGTCGAAGGTCCTGCCCTTGGCGAATCGCTCGGGCGTCACCACGCTCTTGGCCATCTCCTCCTCCTGGGCTCAGGTGCTATGCTCGTCCCGCGAAAGGAGACTATACATGCTGGAGCTGCGGCCGGGCTGTGAATGCTGCGATCGCGACCTGCCGCCGGGCGCGGAGGACGCGCGCATCTGCTCCTTCGAGTGCACCTTCTGCCGCGCCTGCGCGGAGACCGTGCTCCACGGCCGCTGTCCCAACTGCGGCGGCGAGCTGCTGCCGCGCCCCCGCCGGCCCGCGGACAAGCTCGCGAAGTTCCCGGCCTCGACGGCCCGCGTGCACAAGCCCGCGGGCTGCCGGAGCTGACGCGCCGCCCTCCGGATGCCCGCGCGCGTCCTGCACTACGACGCCTTCGCGCCGCGGCCCGGCATGGGCAATCCGGCCGGGGTCGTGCTCGACGCGGGCGACCTCTCCGACGCGGTCATGCAGGCGATCGCCCGCGCGGTCGGCTTCAACGAGACCGCCTTCGTGCTGCCCTCCACCGTCGCCGACCTGCGCCTGCGCTACTTCACGCCCGGCCACGAGATGGACCTGTGCGGCCACGCCACCGTCGGTTCCTTCGTCGCGCTCCACCAGCACGGCCGCCTGCCCGGCGCCGGCCTTCCGCGGCGGCTCACCCTGGAGACGCGCGCCGGGGTGCTGCCGGTCACGGTGGAAGCGGGCGGCGCGGGCGAGCCGGTGGTGATCATGACCCAGCCCCCCGCGCGCTTCGAATCCTTCGAGGGCGATCGCGGGGGGCTCGCGCGCGTGCTCGGCCTCGGGCCGGACGATCTGCGCACCGATCTCCCGATCCTCTACGGCAACACCGGGGTCTGGACCCTCGTGGTCCCGGTGCACGGGCTGGGCACGATGCGGCGCATGAAGCCGCGCACCGCCGAGTTCCCCTCGGTGCTGGCCGGACGGCCGGACGCGTCCATCCATCCGTTCTGCATCGAGACGATTCACCCGGACACGCACCTGCACGCGCGGCACTTCTCCTCGCCCCGATCGGGCACGGTGGAGGATCCGGTCACCGGCACCGCCTCCGGCCTGCTCGGCGCGTACCACCTCGAGTTCATCGACCCGGACGCGGCCGCGCCACTGGTGATCGAGCAGGGCCAGGAGCTCGGCCGCGACGGGCGCGTGCGGGTCTGGGTCGAGCGGCGCGACGGCCGATGCCACCCGCGCGTGGGGGGCACCGGCTGCTTCGTGCGCGAGCTGGCGATCGACGTGACGCATGCCTGAGGCCGCGCCGACGTTCCGGCGTGCCCGCGCGGACGACGTGCTCGACATCGTGCGCCTGCTCGCGGACGATCCGCTCGGCGCCACCCGGGAGCGCTACGAGCGCCCGCTGCCCGAATCCTACGCCCGCGCCTTCCGCGCGATCGAGCAGGACGCCAACAACGAGCTCGTGGTGGCCTGCCGGGGCGAGCGCGTGGTGGGCGTGCTGCAGCTCACCTATATCCCCTCGCTCACCTACCAGGGCGGCTGGCGGGCCCTGATCGAGGGCGTGCGGGTGGACAGCGGCGAGCGGTCACAGGGGCTCGGGAAAACCCTCTTCGAGTGGGCGATCGCGCGGGCCCGCGAGCGCGGCTGCCACATGGTGCAGCTCACCACCGACAAGGCCCGGCCCGACGCGAAGCGCTTCTACGAAGGCCTGGGCTTCGTGGCTTCCCACGAGGGCATGAAGCTCCACCTGAAGACCCGGTAGCGCCTCAGATCGCTACCAGCCCGCGGCGCATGCCGATGCTCACGGCCTCGGCGCGACTGCCCGCGCCCAGCTTGGACAGGATCGAGGCGACGTGGAACTTCGCGGTGTGGGTCGAGATGCCGAGCCTCGAGCCGATCGCCTTGTTGCCGAGCCCCTCGGCCAGCATGCCCAGAACCTCGATCTCGCGGCCGGTCAGCGGCTGCGCTCGATCCGGCTCGGCGCGGACGGGCCGGGGCGCGCGGCGGAGTGCGTCCGGATGGAACACCACGAGACCGGCCGCGACCGCGGCCACCGCGGCCAGCAGCTCGCCGGCGGTGGCGTCACTCGGCAGGACCGCCCGGACCGGGCCACGTCCGAGCCGCTCATCGGCGACCACCTGACGCGGCTCCACGGTGAGCACGACGAGAGCGGCCCGGCTCGCGCCCCACGGGCCTCCGAGCACCGTCTCGAGTCGCTCA
>CAMLFJ010000428.1 GCA_946479205.1 uncultured bacterium
CGCCCGGCCGAAACGGCCGAATCGCTCGCGCTCGGTCACCACGAGCCCCACCAGCCCGCTCGGCCGGAAGAGCACGACGAAGAGGAGGAGCAGTCCGAGGAGGATCGGCCAGAAGGTCTGGAAGTTGTCGGCGAGCAGGAAGCTCACGTATTCGATGCCGGCCACTCCGATCACCGCGCCGACCAGCGTGCCCACCCCTCCGAAGAGCACGTAGAGCACGATCTGGGTGGACAGCAGCACCCCGAGCATGTTCGGCCACACGAAGCCGTCGTGGAAGGCGGCGAGCGCGCCCGAGAGGCCGCAGACGCCGCCGGCCAGGGTGAAGACGATCGCCTTGAAGTGCTGGACGCGGTAGCCGAGAAAGCTGATCCGCTCCTCCTGCTGGCGAATGCCCGCGAGGACGAGGCCGAACTGGGACCGCACGAGCGCGCGGCAGAGCGCGTAGACGACGACGAGGACCCCGAGGGCCAGGTAGTAGTAGACGGGCCCTTCCGCGATGGTGAAGGGGCCGGCGGTGAGCGGGGGGATCGAGGGGATGCCGTTCTGCCCGCCGAGGTAGTACCAGCCGCGGGCCAGGCGGTCGGCCGCGTAGGCCCCGGTGAGCGTGCCGAGGGCGACGAAGATCGTGCTCGGCGGGTAGCGCCCGAGCAGGAGGAACCACGCCATGATGAGGGCGAGCCCGAGCCCGATCGCCGTACACGCGGGCACGACGACGAAAATCGAGGTGAAGCCGAGGTCACGGGCGAGCAGCGCGGCGCTGTAGGCGGCGGTGCCGTAGAAGAGGGCCTGCCCGAAGCTCATGATCCCGGAATACCCCCAGAGGAGGTCGAAGCTCAGCGCGGGCAGGCAGACGAGCACGATGCGCGTGGCCAGCACGATCCAGAAGTGGTCCAGCACGAGCGGCAGGACGAGGCCCACCGCGAGCAAGACCAGCTCGAGGACGAGGATCAACGGTCGTCTCGCCCTAGCACTCCTTGGGGTCGACGAGCCCCTTGCTCTGCGAGACCACCTCGTAGTTCCCGTTCTTGGCGACCGCGATGTACATGTTCATCTTGCAGTGCCGCTTGCCCGGCACCATCTCGGCCGCCCCGCCGGGCCCTTCCTCGATGCGGGCGCGGTCGAAGGCCGCGGCCACCGTGTCGCGATCGACCTTCTTGGCCTTGTTCACCGCGGTCTCCCAGAGCTTGAGGCCGCGGTACATGCCGGTGGCCGCGCTGCCCGCGGTGAAGAGGACGGTGCCCGGGTAGAGCTTGTCGTAGTCGGCCTGCAGCTTGGCGCTGAACGGATCCTTGATCGCGCGGAAGTAGTCGAGGCAGCTCGCGAGCCCCTCGAACTCGTGGGCCGCGTTGATGTTGAGGGTGTTCTCGTCGTAGTACACGCAGGAGAGGCGCCCGCCCCGCTTGGTGAAGCCGGCCTCGTACAGCTGCTTGATGAAGGGGCCGACCCCGGGCGGGATGACCGTGTTGAAGACCACGTTCACGTTGTTGGTCATGATCTTGTTCACGGTCGCGCTGTACTCGACCTGGTCGAGGGGGTAGTACTCCTCGAACACCACCTCCCCGCCGTTGGCCTGGATGACCTTGCGCGCGTACTGGTTGAGCAGCTTGGGCCAGACGTAGTTCGCGGAGGGCAGGGCGAAGCGCTTGCCCCCGTTCTTGATCAGCCAGGGGATGAACTCGTCGCACTGCTGGGCCGGGGTCGGCCCGGTGCAGAAGATGTAGGGGGTGCACTCCTGGCCCTCGTAGAGCTGGGGATAGATGTAGAGTGTCTTCCCCCGCGTCACGATCACGTCCTTGATCGCGTTGCGCATCGAGCTGGTGATCCCCCCGAACACCACGTCGACGCGGTCGCGCTGGATGAGCTTGCGCACGTTGTTCACCGCCACCGATTCGTTGGAGGCGGTGTCTTCGATGAAGAGCTGCAGCGAGCGCCCCAGCACCCCGCCCTTGGCGTTGATATCGCTGGCCACCATGGTCGCCACGTTCGCGTTGGCCTTGCCCGCGAAGCCGATGGGCCCGGTGAGGTCGGTCGCGATGCCGACCTTGATCGGGTTCGACTGGCCCCAGGCGGGCGGCACCACGAAGCTGCCGCGCCCGAGCGCGACCGCGCCGGCCGCCCAGGCGGACCCGGTGAGGAGTGAGCGGCGGGTCAACGGTGCGGCCGACGGGGCGAGGTCGCGCTCTGGGTGCATGATCAGCTCCTTTGGGTGGAGAGAAGACCAGCGGGCCGGAACTTGACGATGACGATGGCGATCACGAACACGAGCACGTCGGCGAGGACGGGGCTGAGCACCCACGGGAGCCCGGCGCTCAGGACGCCGATCACGGCGGCGCCGAGGGCGGGCCCCTCGAACGACCCGACGCCGCCGAGGAGGACGGCGAGAAAGCCCTGGATCAGGAAGCGCACGCCGAGATCGGCGAACATCGAGAAGATCGGCACCATCAACCCGCCCGCGAGGCCGGCGAGCCCGGCGCCCACCGCGAAGGTGAGCGCGTAGACCCGGTTGGTCGAGATGCCGGAGGCCCGCGCGAGCGCGGGGTTCTCGAGGGAGGCCCGGATCGTGAGGCCGAGGCCGGTGCGCGTCAGCACGAACCAGAAGACCGCGATCACGACCGCGGTGACGAGGATGATCACGCAGCGCCAGCGAGAGAGCTGGACCGCGCCCAGGCTGAACGAGCCGATGAGCGGGTCGGGCACCGAATGGTACAGGCCGCCGATGAGCCCGCGCACGCTCTCGCGGATGACGAGGCCGATGGCGTACGTGCCCAGCATGGCCACGACCGGCTCCGCGTAGAAGAACCGGATGACCCCGCGCTCGAGGGCGAGCCCCACGAGCGCCACCGCGAACGGCGCCACCACCATGCCCGCCCACACCGGGTAGCCGTGGCTGTGGGTGAGGTAGACGGTGTAGGCGCCCAGGAGCAGGAATTCCCCGTGGGCGAAGTTGAAGACGCCCATCATGCTCGCGATCACGCCGAGGCCGGTGACCATCAGCACCATGATGGCGCTGAAGCTCGCGAGATCGAAGCCGACGCTGACGATGTTCTCCACGGCGATCACCCGATCCTGGTTTCGGGTCGCGGCCTCCAGGGTCCTGAGGGTTGCACGATCCTCGCCCGGACTCAAGGGCCGGTCGCGGTCGGGATCCAGGTATGATGTTCTTCGCCGCGCCAGGATTCGGCCACTTCTGGCGGCACCGATGAAGTCACGTACCGGAAAGCACTCACGGACAGGAATGGCGCTGAGCAGAAGACGCTCGGATCGAGGAGAGCCCAGATGAAGAGAGTCCTCGGGCCGGGTGGGGTGTCCTTCCTGTTTCTGCTCGTTGTCGTGGGGTATGGGTGCGCCGGACCCGTCCCGCGACCGGTCACGACACCCGATCCGCCGGGCGGGCAGGCCGAACCTCGCGCTGCGTCACGATCCGATCGGTTACGAGGGGATCCGACCCAGGCCGCGCCGGCCGCCGGGGCACCCTCGCCGGCTCGGGCGATCGAGCGGGCCGCGCCTCAGCGCGTGGATCCTCAACCGCCCGCGCCGACTTCGGAAGCCGCGCCGCCCCAGGGCACCGAGCCCGACCCGCTGGCCGTCATCGACTGGCTCCTGAAGCAGAGAAAATAGTCAGGCCGGCTTCCAGAGCCGCTGGGACGGGATCCGCAGGGCGCGATTGAACTTCGACGAGGCATTCTCCCAGGCGATCG
>CAMLFJ010000429.1 GCA_946479205.1 uncultured bacterium
AGGAAGTGATGTACCACCTCGGGCGGCCGGGCCACGAGCTGATCTATCTGCAGCGCGTCTTCCACGCGTGGGGCATCGACGGCCACAACAGCCACACCAACGTCTGCTCGGCCTCCGCGCGCGCGGGCTACGCCTTCTGGCACGGGCTCGACCGGCCCTCGCCCGATCACAGCAAGGCGCGCTTCATCCTGCTGCTCTCCTCGCATCTCGAGGCCGGCCACTACTTCAACCCGCACGCCCAGCGGATCATCGACGGCAAGATGGCGGGGGCCAAGATCTGCGTGCTGGACACGCGCCTCAGCAATACCGCGTCCATGGCCGACTACTGGCTCTCGCCCTGGCCGGGCACCGAGGCCGCGCTGCTCCTGGCCATCGTGCACTGCATGCTGCGCGACGGCACCTGGGACCGGGAGTTCGTCCGCCGCTGGGTCAACTGGGAGCAGTACCTGCGGGAGGAGCGGCCGGAGCTGCCGGTCACGATGGCGTCGTTCGAGGACGCGCTCAAGGCGCTCTACGCCCAGTACACCCCCGCGTTCGCGGAGAGTGAGTCGGGGGTGCCCGCCGCGCGCATCGAGGAGGTGGCGCACGAGGTGGGCCGCGCGGGGAGCGCGCTCTCCACCCACGTGTGGCGCAACGCCGCCGCGGGCAATCTCCACGGCTGGGAGGTCGCGCGGGCCCTCGAGCTGGTGGTGGTGCTGGCGGGCGCGGTGGCCACTCCGGGCGGCACCGCGCCGTCCGGCTGGAACAAGGCGGTCCCGAATCCGCCGATGATGCCGCCACCCGGCAAGATCTGGAGCGAGCTGCTGATGCCCCGCGAGTACCCGCTCGCGTTCTTCGAGATGAGCTTCCTCCTGCCGCATTTCCTCAAGGAAGGCCGCGGCAAGCTCGCGATGTACTTCACCCGGGTCTACAACCCGGTGTGGACCAATCCGGACGGCATGTCGTGGATCGAGATGCTGACCGACGAGGCCAAGGTGGAGCGCCACGCCTGCCTGACCCCGACGTGGAGCGAGACCGCGTGGTTCGCGGACTACGTGCTGCCGATGGGGCACGCCTCCGAGCGCCACGATCTCATGAGCCAGGAGACGCACGCCGCGCGCTGGATCGGCTTCCGCCAGCCGGTGCTGCGGGTGGCGCTGGAGAAGCAGGGGAAGCGCTTCGATCTCACCTGGCAGGCACACGAGGCGGCGGGCCTCGGGCAGGTGTGGGAGGAGGACGAGTTCTGGATCGAGCTCTCGTGGCGCATCGACCCGGACGGGGCGCTCGGCATCCGCAAGTACTTCGAGTCGCCCTACCGGCCCGGCGAGAAGCTGCGCATCGAGGAGTTCTACCGCTGGATCTTCGAGCACAGCGTGCCCGGCCTGCCCGCCGCCGCGGAGCGCGAGGGCCTGGCCCCGCTCGCCTACATGCGCAAGTACGGCGCCTTCCTGATCCAGGAGAACGTCTACGGCACTCACGAGACGCCGGTGAGCCCGGCGGAGCGGGAGGGCGCGGCGGCTGACGGCCAGTCGCATCTCGTGATGAAGAACGGGGCCGCGGTCGGCGTGGACGTGGACGGGCAGTGGATGGGCGGCTTCCCGACGCCCTCGCGCAAGCTCGAGTTCTACTCGCGGACCCTCAAGGACTGGAAGTGGCCGGAGCACGCGGTGCCGACGTACGCGCGCAGCCACGTGCACTGGAAGGAGATGAACCGGGCCGCCGGGGAGATGGCGCTGCTGCCCACCTTCCGGCTGCCGACCCTGATCCACTCGCGCTCCGGCAACGCCAAGTGGCTCTACGAGATCTCCCACAACAACCCGCTCTGGCTCCATCCGGAGGATGCCGACCGTTTCAACGTGAAGACCGGCGACCTGTTGAAGGTCACCACCGAGATCGGGCACTTCGTGGACCGGGTGTGGGTGACCGAGTCGATCCGCCCGGGCGTGCTGGCCTGCTCGCACCACCTGGGCCGCTGGCGCCTCGCCGAGCAGACCGGCGGCGAGCGCTGGTCCACCGCGCTCGTGACGCTCGAGAACCCGCGGCCGGGGGAGTGGCGCCTGCGGCACGTGCACGGAGTGCGCCCGTTCGAGAGCGCCGATCCCGATTCGCAGCGCGTGTGGTGGGAGGACGCGGGCGTGCACCAGAACCTGACCTTCCCGGTGCACCCGGACCCGGTCAGCGGCCAGCACTGCTGGCATCAGAAGGTGACGGTGAGCCGGCCCGGGCCGAACGACCGCTACGGCGACGTGGTGGTCGACACGGGCAAGTCCTTCGAGGTCTACCGCAAGTGGCTGGCGATGGCCCGGCCCGCGCCCGGGCCCGGCGGGCTGCGTCGGCCGCTCTGGCTGCCGCGCGCGTTCAAGCCGGACGCCTCCGCGTACAAGATCGAGTGACGCGTTGACAAGGACGCGATCGAAGGCATCCTGGGAGTCATGACCTCCCCGCTCACGCGTCGCGCCTGGCTGGGTCTGGCCGCGCTCGGCGCCGCGGTGGCGGCGTGGCGCCCGGGGCCCGCCCGCGCGCAGGGCAACCTCGCCAACCTGGCGCCGGAGGAGCCGATCGCCGAGACCCTGAAGCGCCTCTTCGGCGGACGGCCGATCAAGGACGGCGCCGCGCTGATCACCATCGACATGCCCCTCATCGCGGAGGACGGCGCCGCGGTGCCGATCGCGGTGGAGGTGAAGTCGCCGATGACGCCGGAGAGTCACGTCAAGGCGATCTACATCCTCGCCGAGAAGAATCCGCGCCCGCTCAACGTGAAGGTCGGTCTCACGCCGGCGGCCGGCCAGGCCTACGTGGCGACCAACCTGCGCCTGGCCGACAGCGGGCCGGTGCGCGTGGTGGCCGAGGCCGGCGACGGGGCGCTCTGGATCGCCAGTCGCGAGGTCCGCGTCACGGTGGCGGGCTGCGCGGCCTGAGCCATGGCCGACATCGGGACCGTGAAGCTGGCGGTGCCGGGGAGCGTCCGCCGGGGCAGCGTGGCGCGGGTCCGGGCCCTGATCATCCATCCCCAGGAGCGGGTGGAGCGGCAGGGGGGGCGGTCGGTCGATCGCAACTACCGCTTCGTCAACCGCATCGTGGTAACGTACCTCGGCCGCGAGATCGCGGTGATCGAGCCGTCCACCGCGGTCAGCGAGAACCCGACGTTCACGGTTCCGTTCCGCGCCACCGAGACGGGGCCGATCAAGGTGACGTTCACCGATTCGCACGGCGTGAAGTTCGAGGGCACCGCGGAGGTCAAGGTCACGTGATCTGGATGCTGCTGGGCACGCTGCTGGCGGGGAGCCTGGCCTGGGCCGCGCCCGCGTCGGCCGACGACGTCGACCGCTACCTCCGCGAGCTCCAGCTGAACGCGCTGCCCGGCGAGCGGGCCCCCGGCTTCTCGCTGCCCAAGGTGGACGGCGGGAAGGCGTCGCTGGCCGAGCAGAAGGGCAAGGTCGTGCTCGTCTACTTCTGGGCCACGTGGTGCGGCTACTGCCGGAAGGAGCTGCCCGTCGCCATCGAGAAGATCGTCCGCGAGCGCCGGGGCCAGCCGTTCACGGTGCTCGCGGTGAGCATCGAGGAGCCCCGGGACCTGGTGGCCAGCTACGCGAAGGGCGCCGGGCTGACCTCGTCCGTGCTCCTCGACGGGGACGGCGCGGTCGCGCGCGAGTACCGGGTGAGATCGGAAGAGCACACGTCTGAACTCCAGTCACTCACTCTGAGCTCG
>CAMLFJ010000430.1 GCA_946479205.1 uncultured bacterium
CCCCCGCGCGCCCGCCCCCTCCCCGCCCCGGCCCCCCGGGGGGGGGGCCGGGGGGGGGGTGGGGGGGGGGGCGCCCCCCCGGGGGGGGGGGCGGCGGCGGCGGCGGCAGCTTCGGCGGCGGCGGCTCGAGCGGGAGCTGGTGATGGCGCGCCATCCACGCTGGGTGCGGCGGTTCCTCGGCGAGGCCGATCTGGACGCGGTGACCGCGGCGATCGCGAGCGCGGAGGCCGCCACCTCCGCGGAGATCCGCGTGCACCTCGACGCGCGCTGCCCGGGGGAGGCGCTCGCGCGCGGCGCGCTGGTCTTCGAGCGGCTCGGCATGCACCGGACCGCGGCGCGCCACGGCGTGCTCATCTACGTGAGCGTCGAGGACCGCAAACTCGCGGTGCTGGGCGACCGCGGCATCCACGAGCGGGTGGGCCAGGTCTACTGGGACGGGCTCGTGGAGTCGGTGCTCGCGCACTTCCGCGGCGAGCGGTTCCGCGACGGGCTCGTGCACGCGGTCGGCGAGGTGGGTGCGGTGCTGCGGCGGCATTTTCCGCGGCGCCCCGACGACGTCAACGAGCTGCCCGACGGCGTGAGCGTCGAGCCGTCCTGAGCGCCCGGGTTCAGCGCCCGAGCCGCACGCTCAGGCCGATGAGCGCCGACCAGTCGGGCCCCCGGCCGGTGAGCGTCGTGCGCATCCCGGCGTCCATCGCCAGGCGCGGCGTCACGCGGTACATCAGCGCCACCGTCGTGAGCAGGCTGTCGCGGCCGCCGCGCTCGTCCTTCGTCGAGAAGAAGAGCTCCGTGATCGTGGAGAGGCGCTCGGTCACCGCCCAGGAGAGCGAGGCCGAGGCGATGCCCTGGGGGATGAAGCCCTCGGGCCGCCGCTGGCCGATCGCGGCCACCCCCGCGTTGGCGTCGAGGCTCAGGCCCCACGGCAGCGCGATCGACATCAGCAGCAGCGCGCCGAAGTCGGGCCGCTCGGTGCCGATGGGCTCGCGCGCGGTGGGCAGCTTCACGAAGGGCTTGAGGGCCAGGGCGGGGCCGCCGCCATCGGGCGACGGCGCGCGGAAGCGGTACTTGAGGCCGAGCGTGTAGTCGCCGCTGCCGTGGTCGTCCTCCGCGGCGCGCAGCCAGACGAAGGGCTCCCCCTCGATCGAGATCTCGAGTGCCGGCGTGAGCCCGAGGCGCAGCACCCCCTGGACCGAGAGCTGCCGCTCGGTCGGGCCGCCGCCCACGCGCTCGCGCGAGTATTCGAGGCCGGTCTCGATCTGGAGCGCGCCGGCCGGCACGATCTCGGCGCTCGTGGTGAGATCGGGCCGGTCGGGATTGATGTCCTGCGCCGACGCGGCCCCGGCCCACAGGCCGAGCAGGGTGACCACCGCTCCGATGGCGCGCATGGCGGCCCCATAGTACACGGCAATCTGCCGTCCCCGGCCGGGCAGGCATTCTGCCGCCACCGGGCGTCGTGCCCGTTCGCCCACGGACACCGGCCGGCCGCGTCCGCAGCATTTTCGCGGGGTTCGGGCCTGGCACGGGTGGTGCTTGCCCTTCCCCCGGATGGTCCATCTCAGCCAGGAGGCCGCCATGAGACACCGCACGCGGACGACATCACTCCTGCTGTTCCTGCTCGTCGGGGTCATCGCGCTCCCGCTGATCCCGGAGGCGTCGGCCGACGCCGTTCGCACGGACTGGGCGGCCCGGATCGCCGAGATGGACCGGGCGCTCGCCCGCGGCGAGACGGCGGCTGCCATCGCGGCGTGGCGCGAAGCCTACGTGGCCGCGCACGTGAGCCGGGGATGGCCGGGCATGCTCGCGGCCGGCGACGCGGCCGTGCGCGCAGGCCGCGCGACCGGGATGGCCGACCTCTTCGAGCCCCGCGCGCGGCGCGCCTACTGCACCGCGCTGCTCCGGGCGCACCGGCAGTCGTCGCACGACGGCGTGCTGGCGGCGGGTGAGGCCTTCGGCCGGCTCGGCGATCGTGACGCCGAGCGGCTGGCGAAGGCCGAAGCCGCCGACCTGGCGATTCGCGCCGAGGCCGCCGCCCGCCGCCGCTCGCAGTCGCTGTAGACGCCGCTTCGCCCCGGCCGGGCCGCCGGCCGGGGCGGCTCGGGCGCGTGGTATGCTCCCTCCGCCATGACCCGCGCCGAGCTCCCCACCCCCGCGCTGCTGCTGGATCTCGATCGCTTCGAGCGCAATATCCAGAAGATGGCGGCCCACGTGAAGGCCGCCGGCAAGAAGATCCGCCCGCATTCCAAGACCCACAAGTGCCCGGAGATCGCCCGCCGCCAGGTCGCGGCCGGCGCGGTCGGCGTGTGCGTGGCGAAGGTGGGCGAGGCCGAGGTGATGGCCGCCGCCGGCGTGCGCAATCTCCTGATCACCACCGAGGTGGTGGGGCCCGAGAAGATCGGCCGCCTGCTCGGGGTGCTCCGCCGCCAGCCCGAGACCCTGGTGGTGGTGGATCATCCCGACAACGTGCACGAGCTCGGACGGGCGGTGAAGGACGCGGGGCTCGTGCTCAACGTGCTGGTGGACGTGGACGTGGGCGGGCGGCGCACCGGGTGCCAGCCCGGCGAGCCCGCGCGGGATCTGGGCCGCGAGGTGATGGCGCAGCCCACGCTGCACCTGCGCGGGCTGCAGGGGTACGCGGGCCACTGCGCGCACGTGATGGGCTTCGACGAGCGGCGGCGGGCCTCGAAGCGCTGGATGGGCCGGCTCATGAAGACGCGCGAGCTCTTCGAGAAGCACGGCATGGCGGTGGAGATCGTGACCGGCGGGTCGAGCGGCACCTTCAACATCGACGTGGACCTGGAGGGACTCACCGAGCTGCAGTCCGGCTCCTACTGCGTGATGGATCTCGACTACCGGCGCATCGGCGGCCCGCGCGGGGCGGCCTACGACGACTTCGAGATGGCGCTGACCGTGCTGACCACGGTGGTGAGCGTGCCGACCGCCGAGATGGCGATGGTGGACGCCGGCTTCAAGGCCTTCTCCACCGACCGGCCCTTCGTGCCGGAAGCGGTCGAGTGGCCGGGCGTGGAGTACTCGTGGGCGGGCGACGAGCACGGGCGGCTCATGACCATCGAGCCCGGGCGGCTGCCGAAGCTCGGGCAGCTCATCGAGTTCTTCCCGCCGCACTGCGATCCGACCATCAACCTCTACGACCGGATCTACGCGATGCGGGCCGACAAGGTCGAGGCGGTCTGGGAGATCTCGGGGCGGGGCCGGTCCCAGTAGGACTGGAACAGCTCCCAGACTTCCTCGGGTGAGCGGGTCTGGAAGATGCGGGCGCGGCACTCGGTGGCATGACCGAGCCCTTCCGTGTACCACGCGAGGTGCTTCTTCATCTGCACCAGCGCGTACTTCTCGCCGAAGTGCTCGCGGATCAGGGCCACGTGGCGGGCGATGACGCGGGCCTTGTAGGCGCGCTGGCCCTCGCGCGGGAGCGCCTCGAACGCCTCGTCGAAGATCCACGGGCTGCCGAGCGCGCCGCGGCCGATCATCACCGAGGCGCAGCCGGTCTCCGCGACCATGCGCCGCGCCTCCGCCATCGAGTGGACGTCGCCGTTGCCGGTGACCGGCACGCTCACCGCGGCCACGACGTCTCGAATGATCGTCCAGGGAGCTCTGCCGGTGAAGCGCTGGGAGCGCGTGCGCGGATGCACCGTGATCGCGTCCACGCCTTCGGCCTCCGCCATCTG
>CAMLFJ010000431.1 GCA_946479205.1 uncultured bacterium
TCCGCGAGCCAGGACACCACGTTGAGGAAGAAGTCGCGGTTGCCCTGCGCACCCAGGAACTGGTTGGAGGCGAAGTCGGCGGTGCCCACCACCACGATGCGCGCCTTCGGCGGCTTCTTCGCGGCGTCACCCTCCGCCTTCGGATCGGGCTGCGCGTCCACCGTGGCCACCATCGCCACCGAGAGCGGTCCCGTCTTCTCGTTCGGATCCGGGGTGGCCTTGCCGGTCTGGAACACGCTCTTGTCGGTCTCGCCCCACGACTGGCGGCTGGTCTGGGCCAGCGGCGAGGCCTGCACGCCCTTCGGCAGCGCCTTGGCCACCGACACCGAGCGCGTGAGCGGGAACAGGGTCATGACCCCGCCCATGTCCTTGGTGATCGGATGCGGCTCGTACTGGCCGACCACCGGGACGAGCGGGCCCACCCCGAAGAGCTGGCCGATCGGGTTCAGCTCGATCACCACGTCCTCGTCCACCACGATCCCGTACTTGGTCAGGTACTTCATGGTGGTCTCGGCCTGGAAGGGCGCGGCCATGAAGAAGACCTTGCCGGCCCTGGCGATGTAGCCGTCGAGGGCGGCCAGCTCCGCCGGGAAGAGATCCGTCTTCGGGCTCGGCACCACCACGATGGCCGCGTCGTCGGGGATCTTCGGATCCCGGGCCAGGAACAGGTCCTTGACCTCGTAGTTGGCCTTCTCCATCTGCTCCTTGGCCTGGCTGAAGCCCGCGCGGTCGGTGCTCCCGATCTCGCGCTCGCCGTGGCCCTTGAGCACGTAGACGACCCGCTTGCCCGCGCGGGTGATCTTGACGATGGCGTTGGTGAGCTTCTCCTCCTCGGCGTCCTGCACCTTCTCGGTGCGCGTCTGCCCCGCCGCCCCGCCCTCCAGCACCACGGTGCCGTAGCTCTCCACCCCGTACTGCCGGGCCAGGGCGGGCGCCCGGTCGGTGTCCTCCAGGCGCCACGTGAACTTGCCGCGCGAGTAGGTCGCGTACTGGGTGAGCAGATCCTCCGCGGTCTTCTTGCCCGGCGTGTCCGAGCGGAAGAACGCGATCGCGCTGACCGGGGCCTTGAGGGTGCGCAGCACCTGGATCGTCTGGGGCGAGACGCTGTTGCGCTTGTTCTCGGTGAAGTCCCAGCGGACGCTGTGCCGCAGCGAGATCGCGTTGGCCGCCACCACGATGCCCAGGGCGAGCAGCAGCATCACCGCGGCCCCCGCCCCGTAGCGCGCGGTGCGCGTGCCCATCGCGGAGCGCGCCTCGCCGGTGTTCAGGGCGAGCGAGAGGAGCAGCAGGACACCGCCCAGGCCGAGGAAGACCCACTGGGCGGGCACACCCGGGTAGAAGTGCCAGAGGGCGAACGCGATCAGCAGGGAGACCACCGCCGCGGTCAGCGTGTGGCGCTTGAGCCAGCTCATCGGGTCAGCCCCTCCACCGCTTGGACTCGAGTGAACGCAGGGTGAAGAACAGCGCGAGGGCCACCCCGGTCACGTAGTACACGAGGTCCTTGGTGTCGATGAGGCCGCGGGTGAAGCCCTCGAGGTGATCGCCGATCGAGAGGTACTGGAGCACGGTGCGGGTGGTGCCCCCCGCGAACTCGGCGCCCCAGCCGATGACCCAGAACGCGAGCAGCACCCCGAAGGTGCCGAAGCCGGCCACGATCTGGTTCTCGGTCAGCGAGGAGATGAGCACGCCCACCGCGAGGAAGACCGCGCCGGTCAGGATCAGCCCCAGGTAGCCGGTCATGATCGGCCCCCACTCGACGCGGGTGAAGTACGCGACGAGCCCCGGGTAGAGCAGGGTCAGGCCGAGGAGGACCAGGTAGAGGGCGAGGGCGGCCAGGTACTTGCCGGCGAGCACCTCGCCGTCGCGCACCGGGTAGGTGAGCAGCAGCTCCATGGTCCCCGACTTCTTCTCCTCCGCGAAGAGCCGCATGGTCAGCATCGGGATGAAGAACAGGAGCACCACGCTCATGTTGGTGAAGAGCGGGCGCATCACGTTGTCGACCACGTTGAGATTCTGGCCGCCGAACTGCGGCTGCATGAACGACCGCATCGAGGCGTCGCTGTAGAAGAGGAAGATCTGGCTGAAGAACCAGCCGGAGATCACCAGGAAGAAGGTGAAGACCACGTAGGCGACCGGCGACCCGAAGTAGAGCCGCATCTCCTTCTTGAACACGGGCAGCCAGCGCATCAGGGCGTCTCCTCGGTCTCGACCGCCGCCGCGACCGGCTCGGGCGACTCCTGCTCGCCCGCCACCGCGCGGATGAAGACCTCCTCGAGGCTCATGCCGACCGGGTGCAGCTCCTGGAGCGTCCAGCCCTTCCCGGTGACGAGCCGGACCAGCTCGGGCCGCACGTCGCGGTCGCGCGCCGCCTCCACCAGCACCCCGGCCCCGCCGTCACGGGGGGCCAGCGGCTGCACCGCCACCACGCCCGGAATCGCGCCCACCGCGGGGGCCAGCTCCGCGCCCGCCCCCGCCACCCGGAGCTCGATGCGCGCGGTCGGGAAGGCCTGCTGGACCAGCTCCGACTCGGTGCCCTGAGCCACGATGCGCCCCCGGTTGATGATGACGACGCCGTCGCACACCATGGAGACCTCGGGCAGGATGTGGGTGGACAGGATCACGGTGTGCTGCCCGGCCAGCGACCGGATCAGCGCGCGGATCTCCGCGATCTGCCGCGGGTCGAGCCCGATCGTGGGCTCGTCCAGGATCAGCACCTCCGGATCGCCCAGGAGGGCCTGGGCCAGCCCCACCCGCTGCCGGTAGCCCTTGGAGAGCTTGCCGATCAGCCGGTTCTGCATGTCCCCGATGAAGCAGCGCTCCATCACGTCCGCCACCCGGCCGCGGCGGGCGGTACGGGTCACGCCCTTGATCTCGGCCACGAAGTCGAGGTAGGACGCGACGGAAAGATCGGGATAGAGCGGCGCGGTCTCCGGCAGATAGCCGATCCGCCGGCGGACCTCCAGCGACTGCGAGAACACGTCGTAACCGGCGACCCGCGCGGTGCCCCCGCTGGCCGGCATGAAGCACGAGAGGATCTTCATCGTGGTCGACTTGCCGGCCCCGTTGGGACCGAGAAAGCCGACGATGCGGCCTTTATCCACGGTGAACGACACGTCGTGGATGGCCGTGACCGGCCCGTAGCGCTTCGTCAGATTGTCGACCTGGATCATGCGTGCGGTCCGGATGAGGCGAGGACCGTCGGAAAGTATAGCATAGGGCTAGAAGAGCCCCGTGATGACGCCGTCCGGCGTGACGTCGACCTTCTCCGCGTTGGGACGGCGGGGCAGCCCGGGCATGGTGGTGATGTCACCGGTGATCGCGACCAGGAAGCCGGCGCCCGCGGAGATGCGGATCTCGTTGACCGTGATCTTGAACCCCCGCGGCCGGTTCAGCAGGGTCGGGTCGTCGGACAGCGAGCGCTGGGTCTTGGCGACGCAGATCGGAATCCTCCCATAGCCGAGCGCTTCGGCCTGGGCGATCTGACGCTCGACCAGCTTGAGGTATTCGACCCCGTCCGCGCCGTAGATCCGCCGGGCGATGGTGTCGATCTTCACCGTGATGGGATCGTCGAGCGCGTAGAGCGGCGCGAAGGCCGACCGCTCCCGGGCCAGAAGGGCGAGCAGGCCGCGGGCCAGCTCCTCGCCGCCTTCGCCCCCGCGCCCGAACACGTCGGCCACGTGCAC
>CAMLFJ010000432.1 GCA_946479205.1 uncultured bacterium
GAGGCCATGAGCGCCCACGTGGTGGTCGAGGCGGGCGCGCCCGCCGACCGGATCCTCGAAGAGCTGCACCTCGTCCTCCACGCCCGCTTCGGCATCGATCACACCACGATCCAGATCGAGACCGAGCCAGCCCCTCTCATCCAGATCACTCCCCGGGCCGGCTAGCCGATCGCCCGCCGACTCATTGTGCGCTCGAAGGAGGTGGAGACCATGAAGATCGTCAAGGCGTCACTCCTGACCGTGTCGGGCACGCGCCGGCTGGACTGGCTGCAGAAGGAGCTGCGCGGGCCGGCCGGATCGTGAAGCGCAGCGACCGGCGCATCCTCACCACCCACGTGGGTAGCCTTCCCCGCCCGCCCGTGCTGCGCGACATGCTCGTCCGCCGCGACCGGGGCGAGGCGGTGGACGCGGCCGCGCTCGCGCGGGAGGCCGACGCCGCGGTGGCCCACGTGGTGGCGCGGCAGCTCGAGGTCGGCATCGACGTCGGCAACAACGGCGAGCAGCCCCGCGCCGGCTTCTCGACCTACGTGGCCGGCCGCATGCGGGGCTTCGGCGGCGCGAGCCGGCGCCTGCCCGCCCGCGACCTGATCGATTTCCCGGACTACGCGGAGATGCTGGCCCGCCGCCGCCGCGACGCCGCGCGAATCGGGGACGCCCCGCAGGCCATCGCGGAGGTGGAGTACGCGGACCTGGACCCCGCCGCCCAGGAATGCGACGGCTTCCTCCGGCACACCGACGGCCGAGCGCCGGGCTTCACCGAGCGCTTCATGACCGCGGCCTCGCCCGGGGTGATCGCGACCATTCTGCTCTCCGCCCACTATCGATCGCACGAGCAGTACGTGATGGCGCTGGCCCGGGAGATGCGCAAGGAGTACGAGCTGATCCACGCGCGCGGGCTCCTGCTCCAGGTGGACTGCCCCGACCTGGCCAT
Source organism: uncultured bacterium (assembly GCA_946479205.1). Next base: position 932 of record CAMLFJ010000432.1, read on the forward strand.
GGAGCGGGTGCGGTTCTTCCAGAATGATGCGCTCGAGGCCTTCCAGCGGAGCGTCGAGCTGCACGTGGAGGCGATCAACCAGGCCACCGCGGGGATCCCGCCGGAGCGGATCCGGCTGCACGTCTGCTGGGGCAACTACGACGGCCCCCACACCCACGACGTGCCCCTCGAGGCGGTGCTGCCGCTCGTCTACCGCGCCCGGGTCGGGGCCCTGTCCCTGCCCCTGGCCAACCCGCGCCACCAGCACGAGTACCGCGTGTTCAAGCGGTACCCGCTCCCCGACTCCATGCTCCTGCTCCCCGGGGTGATCGACACCACCACCAACTACGTGGAGCATCCCGAGGTGGTGGCCGACCGGATCGCGGCCGCGGTGGACGCGGTCGGCGACCCCACGCGGATCATCGCCTCCACCGATTGCGGCTTCGGCACCTTCGCGGGCTCGGAGATGGTGGCCCCGAGCGTGGTGTGGGCCAAGCTCGGGGCGCTCGTCGAGGGCGCGGCCATCGCGAGCCGTCGCCTCTTCACCTGAGAAAGGACTCGAGCATGACGCCGGACCGCTTCGCCCAGGGCATGACCTTCGACGACTACGTGAAGTTCACCGGCTCCCCCGCGAACCTCGCCCGCGAGGGCTTCGACATCCGCCGGTTCAGCATGGTGCGCCCGCGCCTGGACTGGAGCGGGTTCCTCCACAAGCGCCACGTCGGGGCCCGCCTGACCCCCGAGCAGATCGCGGCCATCCAGTGGCTGGCCGCGCAGCCGGGCGGGCCCGCCAAGGTCGCGGTGATCTCCGAGGAGTGGTCCTCGGACTGCCGGCGGGACGTCCCGTACCTGGCCCGCCTCGCCAAGGCGGGCGGCCTCGAGCTACGGATCTTCACCCGCGACCGCGACGCCATGCGGCTCAAGGGCGTGCCCGATCCGGCGGAGGGCGGCAACGCCGATCTGGTGGCCGCCTACGCCAACGAGAAGAACGGCCAGCGGTGGGCGTCGGTGCCGGTGGCGGTGTTCTTCACCGAGGACTTCGTCGAGCTCTACCGCTACATCGAGTATCCGGCGATCTACCGCAAGGAGCGGGTGCTCGGCCACCTGCGCGCGGCGCGTGGCGGCGAGAGCCCGGAGGCGGCGAAGGCGCGCAGCGGGGCCGAGATCGGCGCCCTGCTCGAGTCCCCCTTCTACGACGTGTGGGCGCAGGGCGCGATCGCCGAGATCCTCGCCGCCCTCCACGAGCGCCTGCTGATCGGCCCGACCGGCTAGAGTCAGCGCCGGCGGGTTTTTACCCGCCGGTCCGCCAGGCGTGGAAGAGCCACATCGCGGCCGAGACCGCGACGAGCAGCGCGATGTAGGCGGGCCAGCTCGTCATCCAGGATTCGCGCGGGACCCGGATGTGCTCCTCCTCCCACGCCACTCCGTCGCGCCACGAGAGATCGCCGGTGGCGTACCGCTGGAAGGCCTCGGTCACCCACGCGAGGGGCAGCGCGCGATCCGTGGTGCGGAAGCGCCGGGCCAGCGAGCCCTCCTGCAGGTAGAGGCCGAACCCGGTCTGCACGCTGCCGCTGGCCTGCAGGTACGTCGCGTCGGAGGCCCCGAGGGTGGCGAGCACGTTGCGGCCGCCGTCGAGGGACGCCAGCACCTTGGCGATGGTCGGCTCATCGGGCCGCGGGTATCCGGTGTCGTGGGTCGTGAGGAGCAGGTCCATCGCGTCAGGGGGGATTCAACCACGACCGCGGGGGGTTTTCCAGGATTTTTGTCCGACCGGCGTCAGTAGGAGCGCGGCAGGCCGAGCACGTGCTCGGCCAGGTAGTTGAGCGCCATCTGCTGGGAGACCGGCGCGATCTTGTAGAGCCGGACCTCCCGCCACAGCCGCTCGACGTGGAACTCCTTGGCGTAGCCGAAGCCGCCGAAGGTCTGGAGCGCCGCGTCGCACGCGTTGAAGCCGGCCTCCGCCGCGAGCATCTTCGCCGCGTTGGCCTCGCGTCCGCACGGCTTGCCGTGGTCGAAGAGCCACGCGGCCTTGAGGCACATCATCTCGGCCGCGTCGAGCTCGGCCATCGCGTGGGCGAGCGGGTGCGCGATGGCCTGGTTCTTCCCGATCGGCCGGTCGAAGACGACGCGCTCCTTGGCGTACTGCACCGCGCGCTCGAGGGCGGCGCGACCGATACCGACCGCCTCGATGCCGATGACGATGCGCTCGGGGTTCAGGGAATCGAGCAGGTGATAGAAGCCCTCGCCCGGGGTGCCCACCACGTCCGAGTCCGGGATCTCCAGGTTGTCGATGAAGATCTCGTTGGAGTCGACGGCGGCCCGGCCCAGCTTGTGGATCAGGCGCACCGTGATCGCGGCGCGGTCGAAGTCCGCGAAGAAGAGGGTCATCCCCTTGAGCGGCTTCGCGGGGTCGCGGTCGGCGGTGCGCGCGAGCAGGAGGATCTTGTTGGCGTGCTGGGCGTTGGTCGTCCAGACTTTCCGGCCGTTCACCACCCAGCGGTCGCCCTGCTTCACCGCGCGGGTCTGGATGCGCGAGGTGTCGGTGCCCGCGTTGGGCTCGGTCACCCCGAAGGCCATCACGATGTCGCCGCTCACGATCCGCGGCAGGTACTGCCGCTTCATCGCCTCGGTGCCGTACTTGACGATCGGGGTGGGCGGAAAGACGTAGAAGTGGACCGGGGAGCAGCCGGAGGTGCCGGCCCCCGACGCGCAGATCTCGTGGAGCATCAGCGCGGCCTCGGTGACGCCGAGCCCGGCCCCGCCGTA
>CAMLFJ010000433.1 GCA_946479205.1 uncultured bacterium
CGCCTTCCGCCCCGAGCCGGTTCTCCACCGGGACCTCGCAGTCGGCGAAATGGAGCGCCACCGTGGGCGAGCCGTGGATGCCGAGCTTGCGCTCCGGCTTGCCCACCGTGAAGCCCTTGAGGCCGGGCTCGATCAGCAACGCGGTCACGCCCTTGGCCCGCTTGCCGGGCTCGGTGGTGACGAACACCGTGATGACGCCGGCGTGCGAGCCGTTCGTCACCCACATCTTGGCGCCGTTCAGCACGTAGCGGTCGCCCTTGCGGACGGCCCGGCAGGTCATCGCCGCCGCGTCGGAGCCCGAGCCGGGCTCGGAGAGCGAGAAGGCCGCGGTCATCTCGCCGCTGGCGAGCTTCGGCAGGTAGCGCCGCTTCTGCTCCTCGCTGCCCGCGAAGATGATCGGGTAGCCGCCGAGGTTCTGGACCAGGTAGATGGTCGAGGTGGACGCGCAGGCCCAGGCCACCTCCTCGGCGGCCAGGCAGAACGCGAGCGAGCCCGACGCGGTGCCTCCGTAGGCCTCCGGGATGTGCAGCCCCATCAGCCCCTGCTGGCCCAGCAGCTTGAGCTGCTCGTGCGGATACTCGCCGGTCTCGTCCACGTGGGCCGCGAGCGGGGCGATGCGCTCGCGCGCGATCTCCCGCGCGAGGTCGCGGACCGCCCGCTGCTCGTCGGTCAGGTAGTAGAGCTGGCTCATTTCGAGTAGCTGTAGAACCCCTTGCCCGACTTCCGTCCCAGCTGGCCCGCCATCACCATGCGCTTCAGCAACGGCGGGGGAGCGTAGCGGGGTTCCCGGTACTCGTCGAACATGACCTCGGCCACGTACATGGTCGTGTCGAGGCCCACCAGGTCGAGCAGGGTGAACGGGCCCATCGGGTACCCGCAGCCGAGCTTCATGGCCTGGTCGATGTCCTCCAGCGAGGCGAGGCCGCCCTCGTAGACGCGGATGGCGTCGAGCAGGTAGGGCACGAGCAGACGGTTCACGATGAAGGCGGTCGAGTCCTTGGCCCGCACCGCGACCTTGCCGACCCCCTGCACCCACTCGTAGGCCGTGAGCACGCTCTTCTCGTCGGTGAGGATGGTCTGGACGACCTCCACCAGCTTCATGAGGGGAACCGGGTTGAAGAAGTGCAGGCCCAGCACCTGGCCGGGCCGCTTCGTCGCCGCGGCCATCGCGGTGATGTTGCAGGACGACGTGTTGGACGCCAGCAGCGCGTGCGGCGGGCAGATCCGGTCGAGCTTGGCGAAGGTCTCGTTCTTGAGCGGCTGGTTCTCGGTGATCGCCTCGATCACGAGGTCGCAGTCGCGGAAGCCCTCGAGCCCCACCACACCCTTGATCCGGCCCAGGACCTCATCGCGGGTCTTCTCGTCGATACGCGCCTTGGCCAGCAGCGCGTCGAGATTCTTGCGGAGCCCGGCCAGCCCGCGGTCGAGCAGCTCCTGGGTCGCCTCCGCCACCACCGTCGGGAAGCCGGCCTGCGCCGCCACCTGGACGATACCCGATCCCATCAGACCGCAGCCCAGCACCCCGACGTTCCGTATGGCCATGCCTGGTGTCCCCCGGTCACGGCCGTCCCGGTCGCCCGGAGACGGCGTCAGCCTCGAATGGTAGGGATCTGCTCGACGATCAGCGGCGGGAGCGCGACCGATTGTACGCGGCCAGCGCGAACTCGTGGTCGATGTCGCCGGCCGGGCACGGGTTCATGACCCTCACGCTGATCCCGGTCTTCTTGTTGCGCATCGAGCCGTCCGGCTGCGGCTCCCACTCGTCGACGCCCGACGGACGAGGCGCCAGCGCGTCACGCTTGATGTCCTCGGTGTAGGCCCGCTCGCGGGACTCCACGGGACGGTTCATCAGGTTCAGGATGAGGGGCGCCACCGCCTTCTGCTCGGGCTCGGCCGCCCCCAGGCCCCCGGGAACCGCCAGACCTGCCACCACGATCACCATCGTTCCCAGCCACGTGCGCTCGGTCATGGATCGCCTCCAGGCCCCCATCATACAACCACTTGCGGCCGCCTAGTCGTAGACGATCAGGGAGTCGATCCGGTGGCCGGCGCTGGCGAGCCGCGCCCGTCCCTTGAGGAAGGCCAGCTCGATCAGGAACGCGGCGCCGATCACGGTCGCCTCGAGACGGGTCAGCAGCTTGAACGTCGCGGCCATGGTCCCCCCGGTGGCGAGAAGGTCGTCCACCACCAGCACGCGCTGGCCCTTTCTGACCGCGTCCTGGTGGATGGCGAGGACGTCACGGCCGTACTCGAGCTCGTACTCCTCCTCGATCGTGGGCGCGGGCAGCTTGCCCCGCTTGCGCACCGGCACGAACCCCGCCTTGAGCTGATGCGCGAGCGCGCCCCCGAAGATGAAGCCGCGCGACTCCACTCCCACCACCAGCTCCACCCGCGCGGTGTGGTAACGGGCCGCCAGGTGGTCGATCACGGACGCCCAGGCCGGCCCGTCCTTGAGCAGCGTGGTGATGTCCTTGAAGAGGATGCCCTCGGTCGGGAAATCCTTGATGTCGCGGATCTTTGCGCGGAGCTCGTCGAGGTCCATGGCGGCTGGCATGTTACCCGCCGGGCTTCCGAGGCGCAATCCGAAAAACCTCGTCGGCGAGCACGGCGAGATCGGGGATCCGGAGATCGGCCTCGGCCGACGGCCGGCGGAAGCCCGCGGTGTAGTGCGCGGCGCGCATGCCGGCGCCCTGGGCCCCGACCACGTCGGTGTCCGGGTTGTCGCCGATGTGTAGCGCTTCGTCCGGCCGCACGCCGGCCCGTTCCAGCGTGACGTGGAAGATCTTCGCCTCCGGCTTGCGGTAACCGACCTCGTCGGAGTAGGAGATCGCCCCGAAGTAGCCCAGCACCCCGTGACGCTCGAGCACCCGGCGCAGGATCAGCCCCGGGGTGCGCCCGGTGTTGGACACGATGCCGAGGCTCACGCCCCTCGCGGCCAGTTCCCGCACCGCGCGCTCGGCGCCCGGGCAGAGGTCGGGGGGATGCACCAGCACCGGGCTGATGTAGCGGTGGAGCGCCGCCGCGAACGCGTCCGGATCGAGCCGCGCTGCGACGCCGACCCGCCCGATGTCCAGCACGATCCGGAGCTGCTCCTCGGGGCTCGGGTCGCGGTTGAGGCTCCAGAAGCGCTCGGCGAGCGCGACGCCCGAACGCTCGTGGATGTCCTCCGCCTCCGTCTCGCTCACCGGGGCGCCCGCCTCGTCCAGCGCGCGCCGGATCGCGGCCACGCGCAGGGCGCGCTGGGCCCGGAGGTTCTCGGGGGAATCGGTGACGAGGGTGTCCCAGAAGTCGAAGGTGACGAGGCGGATCACGAAGCGAAGCGGGGCTTGCGCTTGCCGAGGTACGCGTCCATGGCCTCGCGGGGCTCGCCGGTGGTGAAGGACTGACCGAACGCGTTGATCCCGTACTCGACCGCGGTCCGCTGATCGGTGTTGCGCCAGCGCACGATCAGCTCCTTCTGCAGGCGCACCGCGGTGGGCGCGCACTCGACGATGCGCCCGACCAGCTCCGCGGTCACCGCGCGCAGCCCTTCGGGCGGCGCGACCCGGTTCACGAGCCCCCACGCGAGCGCCTGCTCCGCGGTGATCGGATCGCCGGTCAGCAAGATCTCGGCGGCCCGCCCCGGCCCGACCATGCCGGGCAGGAGCGCCGCCTCGATCACCGAGGGAATGCC
>CAMLFJ010000434.1 GCA_946479205.1 uncultured bacterium
CGAGCACGATGGCGAGGCGCTTGCCCACGTTGGCGTCGGTCAGCTCCGAGAAGGCGCGGGCGCCGGAGGCGTTGAAGTCCACCGAGACGTAGGGCTCGCTCGTGTTCTGGTCGATGGACACCCGCGCGGTCGCCACGTCCCGTCCGGTGATCGCCGCCTTCTTCTGAACGAGGAACGGCACCTTCCGCTCCTCGCGCGTCTGCTTGTCCACCCGGCGCTGGTAGAGGATCTCGCTACCGGGGGGCGGGCCGCTCCGCAGCGCGCTCTCCGCGTCGGTGCGCTCGTCCACCAGCTTGAACTCGAGCAGCGCGGTCTTGCCGATGAGGGCCTTGGCCCGCGCCGGATCCTGCACCCCGGGAAGCTGCACGAGAATACGGTTCTCGCCCTGCTGCTGGATGGACGGCTCGGACACGCCAAACTGGTCGATGCGGTTGCGGATGGTCTCGAGCCCCTGGCGCACCGCGAGATCGCGGATGTGCGCGGCCTCGCGCGGCTTGAGCGCCAGCACGAGGCGGCCGGCGCCCTGATCGGCCTCCTTCCGGTCGAAGGTGGCCAGCACCTCGTCGAGCGTCTTCACCGCGGCGTCCCAGCTTTGCGGGGAGGCGAGCTGGATGGCGAGCTCGGTGGTGCCCCGCCGCTCCGCCCGGGTCACGCCGACCCCCCGCTTTTCGAGCTCGGACTTCGCGGTATCCCCCGCCCGCTCGACCTGGGCTTCCAGCGCCTTGTCCACGTCCACCCCGAGGACGAGATGGATCCCCCCCTGGAGGTCGAGACCCAGGTTGATCGTCTTGGCAGGCGGATACAGGTACCAGACCGCGAGGGCAACGACGACCACCACGAGACCGATGCGGATCCCGAGCTGACGACGCATCCTAGGCGCTCGACTCCTTGTCGCCCGCGACGGGCACGATGCGCCCGATGGAGCCCCGCTCGAAGTCGAGCTTGACCTGGTCCGCGACCTTGAGGGTCACGGTATGCTCGGACAACCCCACCACGGTGCCGTAGAGTCCACCGGTGGTCACGACGCGGTCGCCCTTCTTGATCGCCCGCAGGAGGTCTTCGCGCTCGCGCCGCTGCTTCTGCTGGGGGCGGATGATCAGGAAGTACATGATGGCGAACATGCCGATCATCAGCGGGAGCACCGACATGATGCCGCCGCTGCTTCCTCCGCCGCCGGGCGACGGCGCCATGGCGTACGCGAAATCGATCATGAAGATCAGGCCTCCGAATCCGGGAAAAGTGGGCCGAGCCGCCCACGGATTCTACCCTAAACCCCTGGCGGCATCATAACTAACGTCCACGTGCGTCATTGCCTACAACGACGCCTACGCGCCGGTGTTCGGCGCCAAGCACCCGTCCCTCAGTCGGCGCCGTTCCCGGCCTTGACGTCCCCCGCTGCCGCCCCGTAGCGATCCAGGAACCGGGACCGGAACGCGGCGAAGTCGCCCTTCGCCACCGCCTCGCGCATCTGCCGCATGAGTCCCAGGTAGAACGTCAGGTTGTGCAGCGACAGGAGCCGGTAGCCGAGGAGCTCGCGCGCGGCGAAGAGGTGGCGAAGATAGGCCCGCGAGAAGCCCCGGCACGCCTCGCACGGGCACGCGGCGTCGAGCGGCGCCGGGTCGTGCCGGAAGCGGGCGTTCTCGATGTTGAGCGGCCCGTCCGGGGTGAAGGCCTGGCCGTTGCGCGCGTTGCGCGTCGGCATCACGCAGTCGAAGAGATCGACGCCGCGGGCCACCGCTTCCACCAGATCCCCGGGCTTGCCCACGCCCATGAGGTAGCGCGGGCGGGCGGCGGGCAGGCGCGCGGCCACCAGCTCGGTGATGTCGTAGAGCTCGGGCTTGGGCTCGCCTACCGCGAGCCCGCCGATCGCGTAGCCCGGCAGGTCGAGCGCGCAGGTCTCCTCCACCGCCCGGACCCGCAACGCGGGTGACGTGCCGCCCTGCACGATCCCGAAGAGTGCGCCCGGCGCGCCGGCGGCCCGGTGCGCCGCGACCGCGCGGTGCAGCCACCGCAGAGTGAGGGCGAGCGAGCGCTCGGTCTCGGCCACGGTGGCCGGATGCTCGAGGCATTCGTCCAGCGGGTGGAGCACGTCCACCCCGAGCGCGTGCTGGACCGCGACGACCGATTCGGGCGTCAGCGTGCGGAGCGATCCGTCCACGTGGGAGCGGAACTCGACCCCCTCTTCCCCGATGCGTCGCAGGTCGGAGAGGCTCCACACCTGGAAACCGCCCGAGTCGGTCAGGATGGGCCCGTCCCAGCCCATGAAGCGGTGCAGCCCGCCCAGCTCGCGGACCAGCTCGTGCCCGGGACGCAGGAGCAGATGGTAGGTATTGGACAGGACGATCTGGACGCCGGCCGCGAGGAGATCCGCGGGAGTCAGGCTCTTGACCGTGCCCTGCGTCGCCACCGGCATGAAGGCGGGCGTGTCCACCGAACCATGGCCGGTGCGCATGCGGCCGAGACGCGCGAGCCCGTCGGTCCGGATCAGCTCGAAGCCGAAGGCGGCGGGACTCACTGGATCAGCATCGCGTCGCCGTACGAGTAGAAGCGGTAGCGCGCGGCGACCGCGTGCCGATAGGCGTCCAGGATCAGATCGCGTCCCGCGAGCGCGGCCACCAGGACGAGCAGGGTCGAGCGCGGCAGGTGGAAATTGGTGATGAGCGCGTCCACCACGCGGAAACGGTGGCCGGGCCGGATGAAGAGATCGGCCGCGCCCGGCCCCTCGCGCAGGCGCCCGTCCTCGCCCGCCGCCCACTCGAGCGCCCGGGTCGTGGTCGTCCCCACCGCGACGACGCGACGGCCCGCCCGCTTCGCCTCGTGGACGGCCCGCGCGGTCGCCGCGGGAATCTCGATCGCCTCCGCCTCCATGCGATGCGCGTCGACCTGCGTGGCCCGCATCGGCCGGAACGTCCCCGGCCCCACGTGCAGCGTCAGGAAGTGCACCGCGACTCCCTGTTCCGCCAGCCGGGCCAGCAGCTCGGGGGTGAAGTGCAGGCCCGCGGTGGGCGCGGCCACCGATCCCTCGTCACGCGCGTACACCGTCTGATATCGCTCGCGATCCTCCGGCTTCGGCGCGTCGTGCCGCTCGATGTACGGCGGCAGCGGCGGCAGCCCATGCCGCTCGAGCAGTTCCCGCACCGGCCACGGCCCCTCGATCTCGACGACGCGCGTCCCCGCCGTTCCCTCCCCCACGATCGCCGCCCGCGCGACCCCACCGGCCAGCTCCACATGCGCCCCCACCCGGCACCGACGCCCCGGCTGCACCAACACCTCCCACCGCCCCTCGGAGACCGGCCGCAGCAGCAAGAGCTCCACCGGCTTGCCCCCCACTTCGCTGAAACCCAGCAATCGCGCCGGAATCACCCGGCTCCGATTCGCCACCAGACAATCCCCCGGCCTGAGCAGCTCACCCAGATCGGCAAACCGGCGGTCTTCCCACGAGCGGCGGCCGCGATCAAGCACGAGCAACCGCGAAGCATCGCGCGGCTCCGCCGGCTCCTGCGCGATCAGCTCCGCCGGCAACGAATAATCGAACAGCGAAACGTCCATAGCCCACGAAGTGTAGCAAGGAGAGGGAACCCTCGCAGCGTCGGGGGGGGCGGGGGGCGGCCCGGGGGGGAGAGCCCCCCGCGCGGGGTCGGGGTTTTTGAGGGGGGGAAGTGCCAAGAT
>CAMLFJ010000435.1 GCA_946479205.1 uncultured bacterium
CTACACGACGCTCTTCCGATCTTCCGGGCGCGCGACCTTGAGATGATCCGCGAGCTGCCGGCCGTTCATCTCGGGCATCACGACGTCGGTGAGCAGGAGGTCGATCGGGGCCGGGTGCGTCTGGTGAGTCCGGAGCGCGTCTCTCGGGGACGCGGCCTCCAGCACCGCGTAGCCCTGCACGGTCAGGATCTCCCGGGCGAGCGTGCGCAGGCTCTCGTCGTCCTCCACCAGGAGCACCGTTTCCGAGCCACCCGACCGGGCGCCCGAGGACCTCGCCGCTTCGGGAGCCGCCACCGCGTCCTCCACCCGAGGCAGGTAGACCTTGAAGGACGCGCCCTGGCCGGGCTCGCTCTCCACCTCGATGAAGCCGCCGCTCTGCCTGACGATGCCGTATACCGTCGCGAGCCCGAGCCCGGTTCCCTTCCCCACCTCCTTGGTGGTGAAAAACGGCTCAAAAATCTGCGCCCGGGTCGCCGCGTCCATGCCGTGCCCGCTGTCCGTCACGGACAGGACGACGTAGCTGCCCGGAGCCAGATCGGGCGCGCGGCGGGCCACCCACTCGTCCACCGTGACGTTCGCGGTCTCCAGGGCGAGCTGGCCGCCCTGCGGCATCGCGTCGCGCGCGTTGACGGCCAGGTTGAGGATCACCTGCTCGATCTGGCCCGCGTCGGCCTTGACCCGGCCGAGGTCGGCTCCCCGCGTCACCTGGATCTCGATGTCCTCGCCGATCAGCCGGCGCAGCAGCGGCTCGATCCCGGCCACCGTCTCGTTGAGCTCGAGCACCCGCGGCTCGAGCACCTGCTTGCGGCTGAAGGCCAGCAGCTGGTGGGTCAGACGGGCCGCCCGCTCCGCGGCGCCGCGCACCAGCTCGACCTCGCGGCGAAGGGTGTCGTCCGGCTCGAGCTTGGCGAGCATCAGGTAGCAGCGCCCGCCGATCACGGTGAGCAGGTTGTTGAAGTCGTGGGCCACCCCGCCCGCGAGCTGCCCGACCGCCTCCATCTTCTGGGCCTGCCGGAGCTGGGACTCGAGCTGCCGGCGCTCGGTGATGTCGGCGAGGCTCCACTCGTAGTGCAGGACCTGCCCTCCCGCGTCCTTCACCGGCCGCAGGTTCACGGTGACCCAGATGAGGACGCCGTCCCGCCGGCGGCCCTGGATCTCGAGATCCTGAAGCGTCTCCCCCCGCTCGAGGACCGCGTCCACCCGGGCCCGGTCGCCCGCGTCCGCGTAGAGGTCGGCCACGCTCGCGTCGAGGAGCGCAGACACGCTCGGGAAGCCGGTGATTCGGACGGCCGCCGCGTTGGCGGCGAGGATGCGACCGTCGGGCAGGGACCGGATGAGCCCGACCGGCGCGCCGTCGAACAGCTCGTGGTAGCGCTGCTCGGCGGCGCGGGCCGCCGCGCGCTGCCGGGCGTGGTCGATCGCGCTCCGGACCGCCGCGGGCAGCCGCATGAAGCGCCGCGGGTCCTTCAGCACGTAGTCGTCGAGGCCCTTCCGCAGCGCCTCCACCGCGATCTCCTCGCTCAACGTCCCGGTGCAGAGGATGACCGGGCACTCGGGCCACTGGGCCTTGAGCGTGTCGAGGAGCGCGAAGCCGTCCGTGAAGCCGAGCCCGTAGTCGGTGATGACCAGATCGTAGGGCCCCTGGTCGAGGGCGCGCGCGAGGGTCACCGGATCGCCGACCTCGACGATCTCGAGCTCCGGGAACTCGCGCACGAGGGCGCGCCGGATGAGCATCCGGTCGTCCGGATTGTCATCCACCATCAAGATGCGGAACCCGTCCTTCACGCCCTCAGCCTCTCGGCAGCTCGGGGCTCTCGTTCAGCACGAGCCAGTAGAGATTCACGTTCTTGACCATCTCGATCAGCGCCTCGAATCCGACCGGCTTGGTCAGATAGGAGTTCACGCCGAGGTCGTAGGCGCGGTTGACGTCCACCGCCTCCCGCGAGGAGGTCAGCACGACCACCGGGAGCCGCCGGACCGCCGACTCCTGCCGCAGCCAGGCCAGGACCTCGAGACCCGATCGCCGCGGGAGCTTGAGGTCGAGCAGCATGAAGACGGGCAGCGGGAACCGTCCCCGGTCATCGTAGGGCGCCGCCCCGCTCAGGTACGCCACCGCCTCCTCGCCGTCGCGGACGAGCTGGACCGGGTTGGCCAGGTTGGCCTTGCGGAAGGCGCGCTGGATGAGCAGGGCGTCGTCGGGCGAGTCCTCGACGAGCAGGATGGGAGAGGCGGTCGCGCTCACGTCGCGGCCTCGTCCGCTTCGGCCAGGTCGACCCAGAACCGGCTGCCCGCGCCGGGCTCGGACTCGACTCCGGCCTGTCCTCCCAGCCGGGTCGCCCCCTTCTGCACGATCGCCAGCCCGATCCCGGTGCCCGGGTACTGCTGCGCGCCGTGCAGCCGCTCGAAGGCGCGGAAGATGCGCTCGCGGTGCTGCGGCTCGATCCCGATGCCGTTGTCTTCCACCCAGAGCCGCACCCGGCCCTCGTCACGCGCGCTCCGGACGCGCACGCGCGGCGGGGTGTCGGGCCGCGTGAACTTGACCGCGTTGGTCAGGAGATTGGCCACGATCTGGCCCAGCACGGCCCGGTGGCCGCGCACCCACCCGAGGGGCCGCTCGACCGTGATCTCGCCGCCGCGATCCTTGAACTCGATCTCGAGCGCGCCGCACGCCTCGTCCACCACCGTCTCGAGGCTCACCGGGTCCAGGCTGACCTCGGCGCGGACCAGGCGGCTATAGGCGAGCAGATCCTGGATCAGGGTGTCCATCTGGCGGCTCGCGGTCACGATCCGGTTGGCGTAGTCGTGCCCGGTCGCGTCGAGCCGCCCGCCGTAGTCCTCGAGCAGCGCCTCCGAGAATCCCTGCATGGCCCGGAGCGGCGCCCGCAGGTCGTGCGAGATCGAGTAGCTGAAGGCGTCGAGCTCCTGGTTGGCCGCGGCCAGGCCCTCGATCTGCCGGGCGAGCGCCGCGTTGAGCTCCTCGATCCGCGCGCTGGTCGCCTTCCGGTCCGTGATGTCGAGCATCACCGCCTCGAAGGACGGCTGCCCGTTGTCCTCGTACTCGAGAAAGGTGACGGACACCCAGATCTCGGTGCCGTCCTTCCGGCGGAAGCGCACCTCACGGTCCACCGCGCCGCTCCCCGGGGCGAAGGCCGACAGCAGGCGCTCGCGCTCCGCGGGGTCCACGTAGAAGTCGCTCGCGTTCATGCCGAGCACTTCCTCGCGCGACGCGCAGCCCAGCAGGCGGACCATGGCCGGATTGCACTCGAGCACCACGCCGTCCCGGCGGGTGCGGGCGATCGCCGCGAGGTTCCGGTCCACCAGCAGCCGGTAGCGCGCCTCGGAGGCGCGCAGCCCCCGGTCGATCGCGCGCCGCCGCGCGATCTCGCGCGAGATCATCAGGCTCGACACCACCGTGACCACGACCACCGCGAGACTGCCGAGCACGATGATCCATCGCGTGCGGGCCGCGCGGCTGTCGCTCGCCGCCGCGCGCGCGGCCAGCAGCGTCCGCTCGGCCGCGCGCATCTCCTCGACCGACGCCTGGATGGACTCCGCGAGCCCGCTGCCGCTCCCGGCCCGCACCCGCTCCGCGGCCGCGGCGCCGCTCTGGTCGCGGCGGAGCGCCACTGTGTCGGCCAGCCGGGACAGCTGCTCG
>CAMLFJ010000436.1 GCA_946479205.1 uncultured bacterium
AGGAAGCCGCCGGTCCGCCGCATCTCCTCGTCGATGGCCTGGGCGATCGCGCCGCGATAGAACGCGGCCGGGCCGTCCTTGGCGATGAGCCGCAGGCTGCGCGCGAGATCGGGCTGACGCAGCACGTCGGCGGGGGCGAGCGAGGCCGGGCGGTGCACGTAGTGGCCGTCGCGCAGGTAGGTGCGCGCGGTCTCCGGGAAGACCGCGAGCTCGTCACAGTGCGGCGCGAGAGAGAGCGTGACGTACCAGTCCACCTCGAAGCCCTTCTCGGCCAGCGCGATCGCGGGAGCCATGACGTCGACCAGGTCCATGGTGCCGAAGCGCTCCAGCGCGAGACAGAGCCCGGCCACCGAGCCCGGGATCGCCACCGACTTCGGGCCGAAGTTGTTGGCGTCGCCCACCACGCGCCGCCAGGGGAAGAGCGCCTGGGCCACCCCCTCCCCCAGCTCGTAGCAGCTCTCGTGGCAGGCCGCGGGAGCCTGCACGTTGAAGTCGAGCGCGACCGTCTCGCCGCGCTTGGCCAGGTGCACGAGCATGGTGCCGCCGCCCGCCACCGACGACATGAAGGGCTCCACCACCGTCATCGCGAACGCGGTCGCGACCGCCGCGTCCACCGCGTTGCCGCCGCGGGCCAGGATGCCCGCGCCCACCTCGGCCCCGAGCGGGTGCTCGGCGGCCACGAGGGCGCGCGCGCTCGGGGTGTGCTTGGTCACGGAGAGCGTGGAGCGGATCATGGAGTCTCCTTCGCGAACTCGAACGGGTGGAGCCGGCAGGTCCACACCCCGGCGTCGTTGTGGATGAGAAAGCAGACGCGCACCCGCGGCCCTCGGTGCGCGGTCCACAGGAAGACCCCCGCGTCCTCGGCCTCCCCGCACTCGTCGCAGACCCACGCGGTGCCGAACTGCTCCGGCTCCCGCTGCGCGGCCGCGTGCGCCTCCGCGGTCACGTAGAGCGGGGCGGCGGCGGGCATGAACGCGTTGATGTCGTCGAGGTACGGGAGCGCGGGCGGCCCCGGCCGGTCTCGCCAGTCGTCGAGCACCGCGAGCACCGGCAGCTCCTCATCCGTGGCGACGTACTGCTGGTCGTCCACCAGCGCGCCGCGGGTGACCCGGCAGCGGGACAGGAAGGCGCGCAGCTCGGGGAGCGCGACCTGTCCGCGATAGAGCCGCGTCGCGAAGTCGCCCTCTTCCTCCGCGGCGAGGATGAAGTAGGGCGAGGCGGGGGGCTGCTCCAGGATGGGGCCGGACACCACGTAGAGGCGGCCGCCGCCGGGCCGGGGCGCCGCCGCGCCGTGCCAGATGAAGGTGGCGCTCGCTCCCGGCTCGATCCACGTGAGGGCGGCACTCGGCATGGGCGTCGTTGAAAAGACGCCCAAGTGTAGCACGCAGCTAGTCGTTGACGTCGAGGGGCGAGACGCGGCGAAGCAGGTCCACCACGCCCTTGTCGTCGAAGAAGACGACCCAGCCGAGCGGGTACACCCAGGCTTCCTTCGCGGTGGTCCGGACGGCCTGCCAGTGCTGCTCGCCGAGCGAGGCCATCAGGGCGGAGTCGATCGTCCGCTCGCGGGGCTCGCCCAGCAGGACCTTCACCTCGCCGGGGGTGCTGCCGGTGGTCACCTGGCGCCAGAAGCGGAACTCGCTGTAGCGCGAGGTGTTCTCCAGCTCCGGGTGCTCGCGGAGGTACTTGAAGACCTTCTCGTCCATCTGGTCCTGCCAGACGCGCTTCTCGTCGAAGTTGGGCGCCCGGCCGTTGACCGCGAACGACTGGGTGATGAAGAACTCCTCGGCGCTCGGCCCCTTGGTGGTCCGCTCGAGCACGGGCTCGGTCGCCGCGCAGGCGGTGGTCAGGAGCGCCGCGGCGGCCAGCCGGAAGGAGGTGCGGGTCAGTCGGCTCATGCCAGTCCCCATTATATATACCCGGGACCGCCAACCCCTCAAATCAGGGCGGACTCCAGCACGATCCCCCGATCGATGACCCGGGACGCCCGGCTCAGCAGGCCGGCCAGCGCGGGCTGGACCTCGGGCGACTCCGCGAGCTGGCGCAGCACGTCGATGAGCCGCCGCATGGCGCGGATCAGGTCCCCCTCGTGCCCCCCGAAGGACTCTTCCACGATGGCGGACCAGTCGTCCTCGCCGGAGGCCCACCGGAAGACCGACGGCATGAAACCGGTGGAGATGGAGACCGGCATCGGCAGCCCGTGGCGCCGTTGAACCTCGAGGACGGTGTTGGCGACGGACTCCATCTCCTGCAGCTTGCGCTTGATCTTGGGCCGCTTCTTGAGGAAGAGCCGCGCCACCGCCGCGTCTCCGGAGCGCGATTCCTCGATGAGCCCCGAGCAGAGCGCGGCCGCCTCGGCGAGCGTGGTGTCGGCGAGGATGCCGCGGTCCACCACCTCGGCCACCAGCAGCTCGTTGTCGTGCCGGAGCCCCGCGATGAGCTGGCCCTTGGCCAGCAGCTTGGCGTCCTGCACCGCCCCGAAGCGCTCGAGCACCTCGACCACGCGGAGGAACTCCTGCCAGTACGCGTTGCGGAAGGCGTCGAGCATCTCCCGCTTCTGGGCGAGCTGGCGGTCCACCCCGTCGAGGCCCTTCCAGGCCTGCTCGCACCGGCTCTGCGAGCCCCACGGGCAGCGGTGGCACTCGATCGCGGCGAGGGCGCCCTCCGGGCCGTGGCTCTTCTCGCGCTCGATCATCTCGGGCACCGACAGGCGCGCCATCTGCTCGGTGAGCCCGCGGGTGCGGTGCTCCCAGTCGCGCGGCACGTGCAGGGGCGGCGTCTGCCAGAACACCCGCTTCACGTTGCCTTCCTTCATCTGCACGGTGCCGCCGTGGGCCAGCAGCACCTGGATGAGGTCGCGATGGCGCCGCCGGTCCACCCCCACGATGAGCCCGAGGCCGGCCCCGCTCTTCCGCCGCACCAGCGCGAGGCGCCCGGGCTCCGCGTCCGCGGCGGCGCGGCCCCGCCGCCCGCCGCGGCCGCGCGCCATCCGCGCCACCTCGACCTCGGAGCGGACCTCGCGGTAGCGGCCGATGCGCGCGAAGTCGCCGCAGGGCGCGTCAAAGCCGCGGCCGTCGGCCACCGCCATCTCGAGGCTCGCCACGTCGGTCTCGAGAGACTTGATGCGCTTCATGTTCTGGTACTGGCCGAAGGAAGACTCCACGATGCGCCGGATCGTCGCGAGGTCGTTGCCGGTCGAGAGCAGCAGCGCCACCGAGCCGTAGCCCAGCTTGAACTGGCTCGCGATGGGCTCGGGGGGGCCGTTCACCACCCGCTTCATGTCGTCGAGGCCGTCGCGCACGTCGAGGGCCATCACGCACTTGCCCTCGGGGTCGATACCCCGGCGGCCCGCCCGGCCCGCCATCTGGGTCAGCTCGTTGTGGGTGAGGCTGCGGAAGCCGCGATCCGTCCGCTTGGTGAGGGATTGCAGCACCACGCTCTTCGCCGGCATGTGAATGCCCAGCGACATGGTCTCGGTGGCGAAGACGACGCGACAGAGCCCGCGCTCGAAGAGGTGCTCGATGAGCCGCTTCACGCTGGGCAGGATCCCCGCGTGGTGCATCCCCACCCCCATGCCCAGCGCCTGGAAGATAGTCTGGTTCAGCGGCGACTCCGCGATGGTGGGCGTCTCCGCCACCGCCTCGCGG
>CAMLFJ010000437.1 GCA_946479205.1 uncultured bacterium
CGCCGCCCGTGCCTCCGCCCGCCAGCCCGGCGGCCGGCCGAGCAGGCGTTGGTAGGCGGCGATCCCGGCGTCGAGGTCGCGCACCGCGATGACCACGTGGTCGAGGGCGTGGATCATGCGACGGGCATGTCGCGCAGAGCCGGGGGGGCGGGCACGGTGCCGGGAGTGTAGCATCCGGGAGGACCTTGACTCCCGGAGAGTCTCCGGCTAACGTCGGCGCGTCCGACGCGACAAGCTGGCGCGGCCTCATCGAACGGAGAGCCCTCCCGCATGAAATGTCCTCGGTGCCAGCAGGACAACCCGACCCACGCCAAGTTCTGTCTCGGTTGCGGAGCCCGGCTCGCTCTCGCCTGCGGCTCCTGTGGCGTGGAGCTGCCCGGGGGGGCCCGCTTCTGCCTGCAGTGCGGCCAGGCTGTGGCCGGTGGCACCGCGTCTCCGGTGCGTTCGCCGGCTCCGGAGACCTATACGCCCAAGCACCTGGCCGAGAAGATCCTCACCTCGAAGGCCGCTCTGGAAGGCGAGCGCAAGCAGGTCACCGTTCTGTTCGCCGACCTCAAGAGCTCGATGGAGCTGCTCGCCGACCGGGATCCCGAGGAAGCACGCAAGCTCCTGGACCCCGTGCTCGAGAAAATGATGGAGGCCGTGCACCGCTACGAGGGCACGGTCAACCAGGTCATGGGCGACGGCATCATGGCGCTCTTCGGCGCCCCGGTGGCGCACGAGGACCACGCGGTCCGCGCCTGCTACGCGGCGCTCCGGATGCAGGAGCTGGTGAAGAGCCACGCCGAGGAGGTGCGTCGCGCGCACGGAACGACCGTCCGGATCCGGGTCGGCGTCAACTCGGGCGAAGTTGTCGTCCGCGCCATCGGCAGCGACCTGCACATGGACTACACCGCGGTCGGCCAGACCACGCACCTCGCCGCGCGCATGGAGCAGCTCGCGGATCCGGGGAGCATTCTCGTGAGTCCCGCGACGCTCGAACTGGCCGGCGGCTACGTGGAGGTGAGGTCGCTCGGACCGGTGCCGGTGAAAGGTCTCCCGGAGCCGGTGGAGATCTACGAGCTGACCGGAGCGGGGACGGCGCGATCTCGCCTGCAGGCGACCGCCGCCCGGGGGCTCACGCCCTTCGTCGGACGGGACCCCGAGCTCGCGCAGCTCATCCGCGCGCAGGAGCAGGCGCGCGGCGGCCACGGTCAGATCGTGGCGATCGTGGGCGAGGCGGGCGTGGGCAAGTCCCGCCTCTACCACGAGTTCACTCACTCCCACCGGGTCCAGGGCTGGCTCGTCCTCGAGGCCAGCGCGGTGTCCCACGGCAAGAGCATCAGCTATCTGCCCGTCATCGATCTCCTGAAGGGGTACTGCAAGCTCGAGAATCGCGACGATCACCGCGCGCTCCGCGAGAAGATCACGGGCAAGCTCTTCACCCTCGACGAATCCCTGAAACCGCTCCTGCCCGCGTTCTTCGGTCTGCTGGACGTGCCCGTCGAGGACCCGCAGTGGCAGGCGCTCGACCCGGCCCAGCGGCGTCACCAGACCCTCGACGCCAACAAGCGCCTGCTGCTCCGTGAGGCGCAGGCCCAGCCGGTGGTCGTCATCTTCGAGGATCTCCACTGGGTCGACACCGAGACCCAGGCCCTGCTCGACAGCCTCGTGGCGAGTCTGCCGGCCGCGCGCCTGCTGATGCTCGTCAACTATCGTCCCGAGTACCAGCACGCCTGGGGCAGCAAGACCTACTACACGCAGCTCCGGCTCGATGCGCTGCCGGCCGAAAGCGCGGGCGAACTGCTCGAAGGGCTCCTGGGCGGCGATCCCGCCCTGGCGCCGCTCAAGGCGCTGCTGACCGCGAGGACCTCGGGCAATCCCCTGTTCCTCGAGGAGAGCGTCAGGACACTCGTCGAGACGCGGGCGCTGGCCGGGGCGCGCGGCGCCTACCGGCTCGTCCAGCCAGTCGAGGCGATCCAGGTGCCGGCCACCGTCCAGTCGATCCTGGCCTCCCGCATCGATCGCCTGCCCCTGGACGAGAAGCGTCTCCTGCAGTCGGCGGCGGTGATCGGGAAGGACGTCCCGTTCGCGCTGCTCCAGGGGATCGCCGGGCTGCCCGAGGAGGACCTCCGCCGCGGGCTCGCCCATCTCCAGGCCGCCGAGTTCCTGTACGAGACGAGCCTCTTCCCCGACCTCGAATACACGTTCAAGCACGCCCTCACCCACGACGTGGCCTACGGGAGCCTGCTCCAGGACCGGCGACGCGAGCTCCACGCCAAGGTCGTGGAGACGATCGAGGCGCTCTACGCTGACCGCCTCACCGAGCAGATCGAGCGGCTCGCCCACCACGTCTTCCGGAGCGAGGTGTGGGAAAAGGCGGTGGGCTACCTCCGCCAGGCCGGAGCCAAGGCGTTCGGGCGGTCGGCCAACCGGGAGGCGGTGGCGTACCTGGAGCAGGCGCTCACGGCCCTGGCCCATCTTCCCGAGACCCGCGAGAGGCTGGAGCAGGCCATCGATCTTCGCTTCGAGCTTCGAAGCTCGCTGTTCCCGCTCGGCGAGCTCGGGGCGATGCTGACCACGCTCCGTGACGCCGAGCGCCTGGCCAAGGCGCTCGACGATCCACGGCGGCAGGCGTGGGTGTCGGTCTACATGAGCCAGTATCTCTGGGTCACCGGTCACTTGACCGAGGCACGAACGTCCGGCGAGCACGCCGGAGCCATCGCCGAGACGCTCGGGGATTCTTCGCTCCAGGCGGTGGCGAACTACTATGCCGGCGCGGCATCCTTCGCCTCGACCGACTACCGGGACGCCGAAGGCTTTCTCCGCAAATCGCTGCACTCGCTCGAAGGCGAGCTGAGCCGCGAGCGGTTTGGCCTGGCCGGCTTCCCGGCCGTCATGGCCCGGTGGTTGCTGGCGTCCTCGCTCGCCGAGCGAGGGGAGTTCGCCGAGGGCCTGGTCCAAGGCCAGGAAGGGCTGCGGATCGCCGAGGAGATTCGCCATCCGTACAGCCTGATCCTCATGTGCTGGGGCCTCGCGCTGCTCCACGCCCTCAAGGGAGAGCTGAGCCACGCCAGCGTGCACCTCGAGCGCGCCCTCGGGCTCTGCCGCGAGTGGACCGTCCCGGTCCTGTCACCGGTCACCACCGGCTTCCTGGGCTACATGCACGTGCTGTCCGGGCGCGTGGCCGAAGGCCTCGAGACGCTTCAGCAAGGAACGACGGCCGCGGAGGCCAGCGGTCTGGCGCTCTATCACTCACGCCTCACTCTGTGGCTGGGGGAGTCGCTCATGCGGGCCGATCAGCTCGAGGCGGCGGTGGCTCGGGCGGAGCGCGCCCTGGCGCTCACGCGGGAGCGGGGTGAACGCGGCCTGGAGGCCTGGGCCCTCTGGCTCCTCGGGGAGATTGCCTCACGTCGCGAGACACCGGACGTCGAGGGCGCCGAAGGTCACTATCGGGGAGCGCTGGCCCTGGCCGAGCAGGTCGGCTTGCTTCCGCTCATCGCCCGGTGCCACGACGGCCTCGCCAGGCTCTACCGACACGACGGGCGGCCGGCGGCGGACAAGCATCTCGCGACCGCGGTCACGATGTACCGCGAGATGGGCATGAAGCTCTGGCTGGGCCAGGCGGAGGCGGCGCTGGCGTCGCCGAGCTGATACCGGGAGAG
>CAMLFJ010000438.1 GCA_946479205.1 uncultured bacterium
CGCGAACCAGACGAGGACCAGGGCGAACGCGGCCGCGGCGAGAGCCAAGCCGTGGGCCCGCAGCCAGCCGGTGAACCCTTCCCCCCGGAAGGCGGGAGCGAGCGCGAGCGCGGCCATCACCGCGCTGGCCTCGAGCGAGAGGATCGGCTGCACCCCGACCAGGGGCAGCGCGACGTTGAGCGCGGCGAAGATGGAGAACGCGAGCAGCGCGTGGTTGAGCCAGGGGCGCGGGTGCACCACCCGCCGGTAGATCGGGTCGAGCGCGGTGACGAGCGCGCCGGCCGCGACGAGCGCCGGGAACACGACGTTCCGCGAGTCGAGGGTGGCCGCCGCGTAGTAGGCGGGGAGCACGAAGAGCAGCAGGTTGTGGTAGAGCGTCTGGATCGTGTAGTCGGCGGCGGTGAGCACGAGATCCCGGCCGCGCTCGGTGAGCGGCGCGCGGAGCTCGGTGATGAGCACGAAGAGCAGCCACAGGAGCAGCAGGTAGCCGACGATCCAGCCCACGTGCGGCAGTCCGCGGCGGAAGACGAGCAGGGCGGCCAGCCCCATCGAGAGCGACGCGATCGAGATCGGCCACCCGCCGAGCCAGCCGACCAGCGGCAGGCGCGGGGCGGGCGCGGCGCCCTGGTCCGTCACGTCCGGACGGGCTCGGCCCGCGCCGGGATCGCCTGCCTTCGCCAGTAGAAGAGGAAGAGCGCGATCGTGAAGAGGGACTGCGCCACCGCCAGCATGCAGTCGACGAGGACGCGCACCACGAAGTGATTGGCGCCGGGCACCGTCCGGAGGGCCTCGCTCGACGCGACCACCACCCCGCAGACCAGCACGAAGAGCGCGGCGGTGGTCCAGAGGATGCTCCAGCGCTGGCCCGCGGTGAGGTCGGCGGCCTGCCGCCAGGCGTTGAACGGGGAGGCCCCACCCAGCACCACCGCCGAGTCCACGAGCGCGAAGCGCACGAGGAGCACCATGATGAGCAGGCCCAGCCCGATGAGGATCAGGCTGCCCACGAGCCGGAGCGCGGGCCCCTGCTGGGAGATGACCAGCCAGCCGAGCGAGGGGAGCAGCAGCACCAGGATGGCCACGAAGCGCACCAGCATCAGGCGGGGCCAGGCGCTGAACCCCTCCGCGAGGGCCTGCCAGTAGGTGACCGGCACGCCGTGCTTGATGCGGGACAGCGCGGACAGCAGCGCGCTCACCACGAACGGATCGAGCACCACCTGCGCGGTGAGGAGGATCCGGAGCGCGCGGACGTCGTCGCCCGGATCGAAGAACTCGAGGTACTTGAGGAGGACGTGGACGGGCAGCCACACGGTCAGCGAGATCAGGGTGAAGAGGTGCAGGTGGCGGGCGAGGAGGCCGAACGTCTCCCCGAGGACGGCGCGCACTACTTGACCTTGGCGCCGGTGGGCAGGTCCCTGTCGAGAGTGATCAGCGACAGCGTGCCGCCGTGCTCGGCCGCGAGCACCATCCCGTTCGACTCCACGCCCATGAGGGTGGCCGGCTGCAGGTTGGCCACGATGACCACCTTGCGGCCGACGAGGTCACCGGGCTCGTAGTGCTCGGCCACCCCCGCCACCAGCGTGCGGGTCTCCTCACCTACCCGGATCGAGAGCTTGAGCAGCTTCTTGGACTTCGGCACCCGCTCGGCCGCGAGCACCTCGGCGACGCGCAGCTCCACCTTCTGGAAGTCGGCGATCGCGATCTTGCCGGCTCCCTCACCTCCAGACCCGTCACCTCCAGACCCCTCACCCTGCCCTCTCCCCTGGGGGGAGAGGGTGGTGGGCGGGGCCCCCGGGGTCTTCGTATCGACGCGCGGGAACAGGCCGGAGATCTTGGTCACCCGCGGCACCGACGTGAGGCGGCCCACGACCGCGGCCTCGAGCGCGGGGGGCGCGGTCTGTCCGAGCGCCTCGCGAATCTTGCGGGCCGCGTCCGGCAGGAAGGGATCGAGCATGATGCCGAGGAAGCCGAGCGAGTCCGCGAGCGTGCACAGCACCCGCTCGAGCCGGCGCCGCTTGGCGGGATCCTTGGCGAGGGCCCACGGCGCATTCGTGTCCACGTAGCGGTTCACCGCGCCGATGAAGCTCCAGAGCTCGGCGAGGGCCTTCTGGAAGGCGAACTCGCCCATCGCGTGGGCGACGAGGCTCTTCGTCTCCGTCGCGGTCACGTAGATCTCCCGGTCGCCCGGCTCGATCGGGGCGGCCACCTGCGAGACCGCGCCGCCCGCCGCGATCAGGGTGGTGGCACGACTCGCCAGGTTGCCGAGGTCGTTGGCCAGGTCGGCGTTGAGGCGATCCACGAAGGCCTCCTCGCTGAAGTTGGCGTCGAGGCCGAAGTTCATCTCGCGAAGGAGGAAGTAGCGGAAGGCGTCGTGGCCGTACTTGTCGGTGAGCTGGAACGCCTCCACCACGTTGCCGATGGACTTGGACATCTTGCTGCCGCCCAGCGACCAGTAGCCGTGGACGTGGAGCCGCCGGTAGAGCGGGATGCCGGCCGCCTTCAGCATGGTCGGCCAGTAGACCCCGTGCGGCTTCAGGATGTCCTTGCCGATCACGTGCTCGACGTGCTCCCAGAGCCCCTGGGTCTTCGGGTTCTCGGGGTCCGCGACCGCCGAATAGTAGTTGAGGAGCGCGTCGAACCAGACGTAGGTCACGTACTGGTCGTCGAAGGGCAGCGGGATGCCCCACTCCAGTCGCGACCGGGGCCGGCTGATGGACAGATCTTGTAGCGGCTCGCGCAGGAAGCCCAGCACCTCGTTCCGGTACCGATCGGGCTGGATGAAGCCGGGGTTGTCCTCCAGGTGCTTGATCAGCCACGCCTGGTACTTCGACATCTTGAAGAAGTAGTTCTTCTCCTTGACGAAGGTGAGCGCGGTCTGGTGATCGGGACACTTGCCGTCCACGATCTCCTTCTCGGTGTAGAAGCGCTCGCAGCCGTAGCAGTACCAGCCGCCGTACTCGCCGAAGTAGATCTCGCCCGCGTCGTGGAGGCGCTGCAGGATCTCCTGCACCACTTTCTGGTGGCGCGGCTCGGTGGTGCGGATGAAGTCGTCGTTGGTGATGCCGAGGCGCCGCCACGTCTCCCGGAAGACCGCCGAGATCTCGTCCGCGTAGGCCTGCGGCGACTTGCCCGCGGCGGCCGCCACCTGGGCGATCCGCTCCCCGTGCTCGTCGGTGCCGGTGAGGAGGTACACGCGGTCGCCCGCGAGCCGGCGGTAGCGGCACATCGCGTCGGCCATGATGGTGGTGCACGCGTGCCCGAGGTGCGGGCGCGCGTTGACGTAGTAGATCGGGGTCGTGAGGTAGAAGGTGCTCATGCCTCGGGGTGGACGACCGCCTCAGGCCGGCTTGACGTGGTCGCGTCCTTCCCAGGTGAGATGATCGAGCGGGACCTCCGCCTCGGTGCCGTCCGGAAAGCCGACGACCACCGACTGCTTCAGCACCCGCAGCGACCGCACCTTGCCGGTCATGCAGCCGCCCCCGCCGCAATCCGCGGAGCAGGCGGTGTTCACGCGCGGCAGCCGCGAGCGCAGCTCCTCGTAGGTCGAGAACTCGTAGAGCAGGCAACACTTCAGGCGCCCGCAATTGCCGAGGAGCCGGCTGTCGGTCAGCGGCATGTCCTGGGCCTTGGCCATCTTCA
>CAMLFJ010000439.1 GCA_946479205.1 uncultured bacterium
CTTGGGCAGCTCGCCGAACTCGACGGCGGCCGGCGCCTTGAAGCCCGCGATGTGCTGCTTGCAGAACTCGATGATCTCCGGCTCGGTGGCCGTCTGCCCCGGCTTGAGCGTGACGAAGGCCTTCGGTCGCTCGCCCCATTTCTCGTCGGGGATCGCGACCACCGCGCACTCCATCACCGCGGGATGGCGGGCCACGCACTGCTCGACCTCGATGGTCGAGATGTTCTCGCCGCCCGAGATGATGATGTCCTTCTTGCGGTCGCGCAGCTCGACGTAGCCGTCGGGATGCCACACCCCGATGTCGCCCGAGTGGAACCAGCCGCCCCGGAAGGACTCGGCGGTCGCGTCGGGCTGCTCGTAGTAGCCCTTGGCCACGTTGTTCCCGACCATGACCACCTCGCCCAGCGTGTTGCCGTCGCGCGGCACGTCGTTCATCTCGCCGTCCACCACGCGCACCAGATCGAAGAGGGCGTAGCCCTGGCCCTGGCGGGCGGCCAGGCTCGCCTGCTGATCCGCGGGCAGCGCGTCCCAGTCCGCGTTCCAGCCGCAGACCGTGTGGGGCCCGTAGGTCTCGGTCAGCCCGTAGACGTGCACCGGCCGGAAGCCCAGCTCCTTGAGCTTGCCGAGGAGGGTCGGCGAGGGCGGGGCGCCGGCCACCGTCACCGTCACCGGCCGCGCCAGCTTGTGCGCCTTCGGGTCGTTGACCACGCCGATCTGCACGGTGGGCGCGCCGTTGTAGTGCGTGATGCCCTCGGCGTCGATCAGCTCCCAGATGCGCGCGGACTCGACCTTCCGGAGGCAGACGTGCGTGCCGGCCACCGCGGTCACCGCCCACGTGAAGCACCAGCCGTTGCAGTGGAACATGGGCAGCGTCCAGAGGTACTTCGTGTCGAAGGTCATGCCGGTCTCGACGATCTCGCCGACCGCGTTCACCCACACGCCGCGGTGCGAGTACATCACGCCCTTGGGCCGCCCGGTCGTGCCCGAGGTGTAGTTGATCGAGATCGTCTCCTCCTCGTCCTCGAGCCAGCTCTCCACCGCCTCGGGCGAGCCCCCGGCCAGGAAGTCCTCGTAGGGATCCCCGGCCGCGCCGGTGTCGTCGATGCGCACGACCCGCATGCCCTTGAGCTCCAGCGGCTTGACCAGGTGCTCGAGCTCCGCGTCCACGAACAGGAACGTCGAGCCCGAGTGCTGGAGGATGTAGCCGATCTCGTCGGAGGACAGCCGCGTGTTGATCGCCACCAGGACGCCGCCCGCCGCGGGCACGCCGTAGTGCGCCTCGAGCATCGGCGGGATGTTCGGGCACACGAAGGCCACGCGATCGTGCTTCTGCATGCCCGCGCCCCGGAGCGCGGAGGCGAGCCGGTTCACCCGCTCGCCGAGCTGCCGGTACGTGTAGCGCCGCGTGCCGTGCACCACCGCCGTCTTGTCGGGAAAGACGTAGGCGTTGCGGACGAGGAAGCTCACGGGCGTGAGCTCGGTGCGGTAGACCTGATGGTGCTTCATCGCGCTGCGGTCCTCCGGTGGCGTGGGGGTGATCGTGCCCCCGCAGTGTACCCAAGCGCTCCCGGAATGGCGAGGGGCTGCTACAATGCCCCGCCATGACCTGGGACGAGCGGATGAAGGATTTCCACGCCCGGCGCGCGAGGGCGCGCGGCATGGGCGGACCCGAGCGGCTCGCGCGCCGCCGGGACGCGGGCGCGCTGAACGCGCGGGAGCGGGTGGAGCGGATATTGGACTCCGGTTCATTTCTGGAAATCGGCACGTTCAACACCTCGGACGTCCCGGGCATGGAGGCCGAGACCCCGGCCGACTCCAAGGTGGGCGGACTCGGCCGCATCGACGGCCGCCCGGTGGTGGTGTGCTCCAACGACTTCACCGTGCTCGCCGCCACCTCGAGCCGCGTGGCCTCGCACAAGGAAGCGGAGCTCAAGCGGCTCGCCGCGCGCCGGGGCATGCCGATCGTCTACCTGGCCGAGGCGGGCGGCGCGCGCATGCCGGACATCATGGGCTCCGCGGGCATCGCCTCCTTCGGCACCTCCACCTACTACGGCACGCGCCGGCGCCGCGTGCCGATGGTGACCGCGGTGCTCGGCCAGGCCTACGGGCTTCCCACCTGGAACGCCTGCCTCTCCGACTTCGTGGTGATGCTCGAGGGCGCCTCGATGGCGGTCTCGGGCCCGCGGGTGCTCGAGCTGGCCACCGGCGAGAAGATCTCGCCCGAGGAGCTGGGCGGCGCGAAGGCGCACGCCGAGGAGACGGGCTTCGCCGACGTGATCGGCCGGACCGAGGACGAGTGCTTCGCCCTCGTGAAGCGCTTCCTCTCCTACCTGCCCTCGCACAACCGCCAGGCGCCGCCGGTGGCCGAGGTACCGGCGGGCTCGGGGGCCGAGATGGGCACGATCGCGGACCTGGTGCCGGAGGCGCGCAACCGCGCCTACGACATGACGCGGGTGCTGCGGCGGCTGGCCGACGGCGGCGAGATCTTCCCGGTGAAGGAGCGCTTCGGCCGGAGCCTGATCACCGCGCTCGCGCGCATCGGCGGCCACGTGGTGGGCTTCGTGGCCAACCAGCCGATCCAGAAGGGCGGCGCCTGCGACGCGGACGGCTGCGACAAGGCCATCTCGTTCCTCGCCCTCTGCGACTCGTTCAACATCCCGCTCATCTTCCTGCACGACGTCCCCGGCTTCTTCATCGGGCGCGACGCCGAGCGCAAGCGCGTCGCGGGCAAGATCATCACCTGGATGGAGGCGCTCGGCATGGTGACGGTGCCGCGCGTGTCCATCATCGTGCGCAAGACCTACGGCCAGGCCTACTTCAACATGGGCGGCGGCGGGTACGCGGATCTCCTGGTGGCGTGGCCGACCGCGGAGATGTCCTTCATGGACCCGGCCACCGGGGTGAACGTGGTCCACGGCGCGGAGCTCGCGACGCTGCCCGCCGAGGAGCGCGCGGCGCGGCGGCAGGCGCTGCTCGCCCAGTGGGAGCTCGACACCCTGCCCTACGGCGCGGCCGCGCGGCACCTCATCGACGAGGTGATCGATCCCGCCGACACGCGCGACGTCGTCATCCGCTTCCTCGCCCAGGCGCGCACGCGCTCCGCCATCGGCCGGCATCGCCTCGGCGGCTGGCCGACCAAGTTCTAGGCGCCCCCGCGTTGTCGCTCACGTGGCTGATCGGTGCGGTCGTGATCGCGGCCGCCTGCTTCGTCCAGGGGCTGGCCGGCTTCGGCATCGGCCTGGTCTCGCTCGCCTTCCTGCCGTTCCTCATGTCGCCGCAGCAGGCCATCGTCCTGATCACGCTCTACGCGGCGGTCTTCATCGTGATCATCTTCATCCCACTGCGCCGCGACTTCACGCTGCACGGCATGGTCGAGCTGGTGGCCGGCACCATCCTGGCCACGCCGATCGGCGTCTGGCTCCTGGCCGGGCTGCCGTCCGACCTGCTGAAGCGCCTGATCGGCCTGGTGCTGCTGCTGATCGTGGCGCTCGAGTGGCTCGGGCTCTATCCGGAGCGCCTGCGCGGCCGCGGCTGGGGATTCGGCGCCGGGGTGGCCGCGGGGATCCTGGGCGGCGCGATCGGCACGCCCGGCCCGCCGGTGATCCTCTACGCGGCGGCCCAGGACTGGAGCCCGCG
>CAMLFJ010000440.1 GCA_946479205.1 uncultured bacterium
CCGGGGCCTGACACCCGCGCCGCCCGCCGATCCCGGCCTGCGGGCCACGCTCGAGAGCTTCGCGGCCGAGCACGGCGCGCCCGCCCTGCACGCCCGGCTGGCTGTGGTGGCGCCCGACGTCGCGCGCCGCCTGCACCCCAACGATCGGGTCCGCGTCGTGCGCGCCCTCGAGGTCCACGCCGGAGCCGGCGCGGTCACCCGGGACACCGGGACGGGCGACTGGGGGGCGGGCGACTGGGCCGCGGCCGACGGCGCGTGGCGCCTCGTCATGATCGGGCTCGGCCGCGCGCGGTCGGCGCTCAACGCGGCGCTGGCGGAGCGCGCGCGCACCATGCTGGCCCGTGGCATGATGGACGAGGTCCGGCGCCTCCTCGAGGCCGGCCACGAGGCGGCGCGGCCGCCGATGGACGGCATCGGCTACCGGCAGCTCGCGCTCGCGCGGGAGGGGCGCATCACGGAGGACGAAGCGCTGCGGCTCATGATCCGCGACACCACCCGCTATGCAAAGCGCCAGGTGACGTGGTTCCAGCGCGAGCCGGAGATCCGCTGGCTCGACGTGGACGAGGTGGGCGGGGTGGAGGGCGCGGCCGAGGCGGTGCACAAGGTCATCACACGGGAGGGGCTGATCGAGTGAGGTCACGCGAGAAGGCGGTGCTGGCGGCCCTGCGGCGTCCCACGCAGCCGCGGGTGGTGGTGGAGGAGAGTCTCGACGAGCTCGGGCGGCTCGCCGAGTCGGCCGGCGCCCTCGTGGTGGGGCGGGCGACCCAGGACCGGCGGGCCCCGACCCCCGGCCTCTACTTCGGCAAGGGGAAGGTCGAGGAGATCAAGACGCTCTCGAAGCGCGAGGGCGCCGACCTCATGATCTCCGACGACTCGCTCTCGCCCATCCAGGAGCGCAACCTCGGCGGCTCGCTCGGCGTGCGGGTGATCGACCGCACCGCGCTCATCCTCGACATCTTCGCCCAGCGGGCCCGCACCATGGAGGGCAAGCTC
Organism: uncultured bacterium; assembly: GCA_946479205.1. Next base: position 994 of record CAMLFJ010000440.1, read on the forward strand.
CAGGTGGAGCTGGCCCAGCTCTCCTACCTGCTGCCGCGCCTCGTGGGGCAGTGGAAGCACCTGGAGCGCACCGGCGGCGGGATCGGCACGCGGGGGCCGGGCGAGATGCAGATCGAGTCCGACCGGCGCATCATCCGGCACCGCATCCAGAAGATCCGCGACGAGCTGCAGCGGGTGCGCGTGCACCGGCGCCTGCTGCGCGATCGGCGCAAGGCGGCGGACGTGCCGGTGGTCGCCCTCGTGGGCTACACCAACGCGGGCAAGACCACCCTGCTCAATCGCCTGACCGGGGCCGATCGGCTCGCGGCCGACCAGCTCTTCGTCACGCTCGATCCGACCGCGCGCCTGGTGTCGACCCCGGCCCACGCCTCGTTCATCCTGACCGACACGGTCGGCTTCATCCGCAAGCTGCCGACCCAGCTCGTGGCCGCGTTCAAGGCCACGCTGGAGGAGCTGACCGAGGCCGACGTGCTGGTGCACGTGGTGGACGCGAGCCATCCCGGCCTCGACGACCAGGTCCAGGCGGTCGAGGCGCTCCTGGGCGAGCTCGAGCTCATGGGGCGGCCCATGGTGGTGGCCCTCAACAAGATGGACCGGCTCGAGCCGACCGCGGCCCGGGCGCTGCTCGCCCGCTTCGGCGGCGTCGCGATCTCGGCCCGCACCGGCCAGGGCGTGGACACGCTGCTGACGCGGCTCGACGAGGCGCTCCGGCCCCGGGTGGCGCGCCTCACCCTGCGCATCCCATACGCCGACGGGCCCGCGCTGGCCGCCTGCTACGAGCGCGGCCGCGTCCTCTCGCGTCGCGACGAGCCGGAAGGAATTCGCCTGGACGTCGAGCTGCCGCCGCGGGTGCTGCCCTCGTTCGAGGGGTACCGGATCACCGCCTAGTCAGGACCACCCCTCACCCTACCCTCTCCCCTGAGGGGAGAGGGTAGGCGGTGCTACAATCGGGCCTCGGCCCTCGCGGACCGTTCCATGGGACTTCCCAACTGGCTCACGATACTGCGCATCCTGCTGATCCCGGTCTTCGTGACCCTGCTCGTCTACCGGCGGGCCGGGCTCGCGCTGCTCGTGTTCTGCCTGGCGAGCCTCACCGACATGCTGGACGGCTACATCGCCCGGAGCCAGCACCGCCAGACCCGGCTGGGGGCCTTCCTCGACCCGATGGCCGACAAGCTGCTACTCACCTCGGGCTTCGTGACCCTGACCTGGCTCAAGGTGATCCCGTTCTGGATCACCGCGGTCGTCGTGAGCCGTGACGTGGTGCTGAGCATCGGCGTGCTGGTCATCCACGTGGCGGGCGGAACCGTGCACCCGGCACCCACCTGGATCGGCAAGATGTCCACCGTCTTCCAGATGCTCACGGTGCTCGCGGCCATGGCCGCGGTCTACTTCCAGCTCCTCCCTGCGTTCGTCACCACGCTGCTGGCCTGGGTGACCGCCGCGTTCACGATCACCTCGGGGCTGCAGTACATCATCCGCGGGCTCAAGCAGCTCGAGACGCCCACCTCGGTGAGCGGGCGCGTCTGACCATGGCCCGCCGGCCGGCCGAGAGCGCAGAGGGCGTCGTGGTGGCCGCGGTGACGCCGCGGACGCCCGCGGCCCGGGCGGGCCTGCGCCCCGGGGACCGCATCCTCGCGATCAACGGCGCCGCCCTGCGCGACGTGATCGACTTCCATTTCCACGCGGGCGAGGAGCACCTGCGCCTCTCGATCGAGCGAGACGGGCAGGCGCGCGCCGCGCGGCTCCGACGCGGCGGCTCGGAGCTCGGGCTCCAGCTCGAGGCCCCGCGCCCCGCCGAGATCGCGACCTGCGCCAACAAGTGCGTCTTCTGCTTCATCCACCAGCTCCCGAAGGGCATGCGCAAGAGCCTGTACGTCAAGGACGACGACTTCCGGCTCTCGTTCCTGCACGGCAACTACATCACCCTCACCGATCTCGAGGAAGCCGAGCTCGCGCGCATCGAGGCCCAGCGCCTCTCGCCGCTCTACGTCTCGGTGCACGCCACCGACCCGGAGCTGCGCCACGCCCTGCTCGGCCGGCCGCGCGTGCGCCGCGAGCTGCTGCCGGTGATGGAGCGGCTCGCCAAGGCGGGCATCGCCATGCACGCGCAGATCGTGCTGTGCCCCGGCTGGAACGACGGCCCGCACCTCGACCGCACCGTGCACGAGCTGGCCAGGCTCCATCCCGCGGTGCCGACCACCGCGGTGGTGCCGGTCGGGCTGACGCGCCACCGCGAGCGGCTCCCCGATCTGCGCGCGGTCACGGTGGAGGAGGCGGGCGCCCTCGTGGGCGCCATCGAGGGCTGGCAGCGCGAATTCCGCGACACGCTCGGCACGCGCTTCGTCTGGGCCGCCGACGAGCTTTATTTGCAATCGGGCCTCCCGCTGCCCGGGGCGCGGGAGTACGAGGGCTTCGCGGTGGCCGAGGACGGCATCGGCCTCGTGCGCCGCTTCGAGGACGCCTTCGCCCGCGCGGTGAGCCGCCGGCCCGCCCGCCTGGCGCGCCCGCGGCACGTGACCGTCGTCACCGGCGAGATGTTCGCGCCGCGGATGCGCGCGCTGCTCGATCGCGTCGTGGTGGACGGGCTCCGCGCGAGTCTCGTCCCGGTCGGCAACGAGTTCTTCGGCCGCGGCATCGGGG
>CAMLFJ010000441.1 GCA_946479205.1 uncultured bacterium
CGTGCAGATCGTCGGTGGTGAAGAGGGCGAGCCCGTCCTCGCGAGATAGGCGCGCTCCGGCCTGGACCTTCTCCCAGATCGGATGGAGGACGGGATCGCGGAGTCGAGGTGGAGCGGGCGCGGCGACGGCCATTGATGCCTCCGTGTTCGGGGTGGCCAGACCGACCAGTCGGTCTGATTCTATGTACGCGGAATCCGGGATGTCAAGGTTCCCGTCGGTCCCAATTGCGACCACGATCCCGCGACGCGGAGCGAGGGGGCCGGCGTGCTATCCTAGCGGCCCGTGAGCGCTGATCCGGCCGTCTACTTCGAGGACATCCCGGTCGGCGAGGAATACGCCTCGCCCGGTCGCACCGTGACCGAGGCCGACGTGGTGATCTTCGCGGGGCTGAGCGGCGACTACAACGTGCTGCACACCGACGCCGAGCACATGAAGGCCTCCCAGTTCGGCGAGCGCATCGCCCACGGACTGCTCGGCCTGTCCATCCAGCAGGGACTCCTCGACCGGGTGGTGACCGCCCAGGTCACCGGCCCGCTGGCCGCGGTGAAGTGGAAGTTCAAGGGACCGATCAAGATCGGCGACACCATCCACGTCGAGGCCCGAGTCACCGCCAAGCGCGACGGCGATCAGCCGGGCTGGGGCGTGGTCACGGTGGCCCGGCGGGTGGTCAACCAGCGGGGCGAGACCGTCCAGGAGGGTGAGACCGACCACCTGGTGGGCCGCCGGTCCGCCTGAGCGCGCGATTGTCCCCGAGCCAGCCGGCGAGCCGGGTCTACTTCGAGGACGTGCAGACGGGAGTGCCCCTCGAGACCCCCGGGATGACCCTCACCGAGACGCACGCCGCCCTCTTCAACTCGCTCAGCTCAGCCCGGCCCGGCGAGCCGGGCACGATTCCGGATCTGCTGCCGCTCTGCCTGTCCTCGGGCCTCGGCTGGCGGGTGCCGCAGCCACCGCTCGTCGTGCTCGCGTTCATGGGCTTCGAGTGGCGATTCCTGAAGCCGACCCGGATCGGCGACACGATCCGGAGCGTGTCCAAGACGGTCACGAAGCGCTCGATGAAGGAGGGCGGTGTCGTCATCGAGGAGCGCAGCATCCTGAACCAGCACGGTGAGACCGTGCAGAGCGGACGGCTCACCCTGCTCGTGGCCAAGCGGCCCGCGGCGTGAAGCGCGCGGCCTGGCTGGCCACGGGAGCGGCGCCCGCCTTCTGGGGCGCCTACACCTGGGGCTCGCACCTGCTCACCCTCGCCAGCGTGTGGAGCGGCTCGCAAGAGCGCCGGGCCATCGCGCTCACCTTCGACGACGGGCCGGACCGTGAGTGCACGCCGCGGGTCCTCGACATCCTGGAGCGCGAGGGCGTCCAGGGCGCTTTCTTCCTGATCGGCCGGCGCGCCGCGCACGCCCCCGCGGTGGCCCGCCGGATCGCGGAGGGCGGTCACGACCTGGGAAACCACACCTGGAGCCACGCGAGCCTCTGGCGCTGCGGGCCCGACCGCACCGAGCGGGAGATCGGCGACGGGCACGCCGCCATCACCCAGGCCGCGGGCGCGCCGCCGCGCTTCTTCCGGCCACCGTGGGGCAAGACCAATCTCGCCATGTTCGGCGCCCTGCGCCGCCTCGGCACCCCGTGCGTGTTCTGGACGGTGCAGCCGGAGAGCCGGCGGCCGGTGGCTCCCGCCGAGCAGGCGCGGCGAGGCGTAGCGCGGGCCCGGCCGGGCGCCATCTACGACCTGCACGACGCGGACGGCGTGCCGGGTGCGGGAGCGCGGCTCGTCGCGTACCTGCCCGCGCTCATCGCGGGCCTGCGCGAGCAGGGCTACGCGCTGGTCCCGCTCCGCCACCTGCTGTAGAATTCCCCGGACCCAGCCAGCCACGACAAAGGAGTCCCCGATGGCCGTCGACCCCCGCAAGCGCAGCCGCGTCCTCCTCGAAGGCACCGATCGCTCCGCCGCCCGCGCCATGATGAAGGCGGTGGGCTTCAGCGACGAGGACCTCCGGCGTCCTCAGATCGGAGTCGCCCACTCCTGGATCGGGACCATGCCCTGCAACTGGAACCACCGGAAGCTGGCCGAGAAGGTCATGCAGGGCATCCGGGCGGCGGGCGGCACCCCGATCGAGGTCAACACGATCTCGATCACCGACGGCATCACGATGGGCACCGAGGGCATGAAGGGCTCGCTCATCAGCCGCGAGGTCGTGGCCGATTCGGTGGAGCTGGTGGCCCGCAGCCACATGTTCGACGGCATCGTGACCATCTCCGGCTGCGACAAGACCATCCCCGCGATGACCATGGTGCTCGGCCGGCTCGACATCCCGAGCCTCATGCTCTACTGCGGCTCGATCATGTTCGGCCGCTGCGCCGGCACCACGGGCCCGTTCGCGAACCGCAACTTGACGATCCAGGACGTGTTCGAGGCCATCGGCGCCCTGAACGCGGGCAAGATCTCGATGGAGCAGTTCATGGACGTGGAGGATCACGCGTGCCCCGGCGCCGGCGCCTGCGGCGGACAGTTCACCGCCAACACCATGGCCACCGCCTACGAGATGCTCGGCATGTCCCCGATGGGCTGGAACGACATCCCGGCCACCGATACCCGGAAGGAGGAAGTGGCCTTCGAGTCGGGCAAGCTGGTGATGGAGCTCGTCCGCAAGGGGCTGACCCCGCGCCAGGTCGTGACCCGCAAGAGCTTCGAGAACTCCATCGCGGGGGTCATGGCCACCGGCGGCTCCACCAACGCGGTGCTGCACCTCATGGCCACCGCCCGCGACTTCGGGGTGAAGCTCGCGATCGAGGACTTCGACCGGATCTCGCGCAGGACCCCGGTGCTCGCCGACCTCAAGCCGTGGGGCAACTACACCGCGCCCGAGATGTACGACGCGGGCGGCATGGCGGTGGTGGGCAAGCGCCTGCTCGAGGCGGGCCTGCTCCACGCGGGGGAGAAGACGGTGACCGGACGCACGATCGGCGAAGAGGTGAGGGCGGCCGCGGAGCCGGCGGGGCAGCAGGTCATCAAGCCCCTCGCGAAAGCCCTGAAGCCGGAAGGGGGCATCGCGATCCTGCGCGGCAACCTGGCCCCCGGCGGCTGCGTGATCAAGCTCTCCGGCCAGAAGAAGTACTCGCACCGCGGGCCCGCGCGGGTCTTCGAGGTCGAGGAAGCGGCCTTCCAGGCCATCAAGAAGGGCAAGATCAAGCCCAACGACGTGATCGTGATCCGTTACGAGGGTCCGAAGGGCGGTCCCGGCATGCGCGAGATGCTGCATGTCTCCGGCGCCCTGCAGGGCGCGGGACTGGGCGAGAGCGTGGCCCTGATGACCGACGGCCGGTTCTCTGGGGCCACCCACGGCTTCATGATCGGCCACATCGTGCCCGAGGCGGCCGACCGCGGCCCCATCGCGGCGGTGCGGAACGGCGACATCATCAACATCGACGTGAAGAAGCGACGCCTCGACCTCGAAGTGTCGTCGGGCGAAATGAAGAAGCGCCTGGCCAAGTGGAAGGCGCCCAGGCCGCGCTTCAAGACCGGCGTGTTCGCCAAGTACGCGGCCTCCGTCTCCGACGCCTCGGTCGGCGCCTATACATAAGTAGTTCCCACCCTATGTCCCTCTCCCCTCAGGGGAGAGGGC
>CAMLFJ010000442.1 GCA_946479205.1 uncultured bacterium
CGACCCTCGAGCTCCTGAGCCATGGCCCGTTCGCGCGGATCATGCTCACGAACTTCTTCTTCTTCGGCGCGCTCAACACCTTCTTGCTCCTGCCCCTCTACATCCAGCGACTCGGCGGCGACGAGGCGGACATCGGGCTGGTACAGGGCCTCTACAGCGCGGCGGGCATCGTCTGCCAGCCGGTGGTGGGCGCCCTCATCGACTACCTCGGCCGCCGATTCTTCATGCGGCTCGGCGCCCTGCTGCTCGTGGTGTCCTGCGCGCTCTTCGTGGTGGCGAGCCCGCTGCCCCTGCTGGGCGTCCTCCGCGTCCTGCAGGGCGTGGCCTTCTCCGCCTTCTTCGTGTCCAACTACATCCACGTGGTCGAGATGGTGCCGGTGGAGCGGCGCGGCTGGGCCCTCGGCATCTTCGGCCTCTCGGGCCTCGTCTCCACGTCGCTGGCCCCGCTCTTCGGCGAGTTCGTGATCCGCCGCTTCGGCTTTCCCGCGTTCTTCATGGCCTCCACCCTGATCGCGGCGGCGGCCACCGTGATGTGCTGGCGCGTGCGGGACGTGCGGCCGGCCGCGCTGGGGGCCCGGCCGGGCCTGCACGTCATCCGGGAAGGGCTGCTCGAGCTGCGGCACATGCACATGGCGATCGGGCTGTTCTTCGGACTGGGCACCGGGACGATCTTCACCTTCCTGCCGACCTTCGGCGAGGACCTCGGCATCACCAGCGTCGGTCTCTTCTACACCGCGTACGCGGCGGCGGCCATGCTGGTGCGGGTGGTCGGCGGCAACCTGATCGACGTGCGCGGGCGGCGGGCGGTGATCATTCCGTGCATGTTCGTGCAGGCCGCCGCGACGTGCATCATCGCGCTGGTCGCCGTCCTGTTCGCGCCCGCGCTCCGGCTGCCGGTGCTGCCGTTCATCTTCCTCGCCGGGTTCCTGGCCGGCGCCGCCCACGGCTTCCTCTACCCGGCCATGTCGGCGCTGCTGATGGACGTGACCCCCGAGCGCCGGCGCGGCAGCGCGGTGGGCATCTTCAGCTCGGTGATCCTCGTCGGGAATTCGTTCGGGGCCATCGCCTTCGGCTACGTGGCGCACGGCCTGGGCTACGCGGTGATGTGGAGCGCGCTCACCGCGCTCCTCGTGCTCGGCTCCCTCCTGAGCATCCGGCTGCGGGTGGGCTACGCGCGGCCGGTGGCGGTGCCCGCGCCCGCGTCCTGAGCGGGGCGCGCGGTTGACTTGCTCCGGAGGCGGACCGATACTGACTCGCACGACCACGCCGCGCGGGAGGCCCCGTCGTTCATGGTGAGACTCCGTCGATATCGCCACCTGGTGCTGGTGCTCGCGCTGGGTGTCCTGCTCGCGGGCGCCGGCACTCCCGGGGAGACGCCCGCGCCGCCCGCCGCCTCGCTCCAGGAGGTCGCGGTGATCGGGGTGTTCAACGATCAGCGCGGCCAGCACGGGGTGATGCTCGAGGGCAAGCGCGACAAGCGGCGCTTCCTGATGCTGATCGGGGCCGCCGAGGCCACCGCCATCGCGGTCCCGCTCGAGAACGTCACGCCGCCGCGCCCCCTCACCCACGATCTCTTCCTCACCCTGTTCGGGCGGCTCAAGGTCCAGGTCACCCGAGTGGTGATCACGGATCTGCGCAACAATACCTACTTCGCGACGGTCTACCTCACCTCGGGGGGAACCCCGATGGAGCTCGACTCGCGTCCCTCCGACGCCATCGCGCTGGCCATCCGCGCGAAGGCGCCCGTCTTCGCGGAGGAGCGCGTGTTCGAGAAGTCCGATCGGCCGCCCGCGCCGGGGGAGCGGATCTAGCCCATGTCGAGCGAGACCCCCCGAGCCGGCGCGCCGGCCCTGCCCCCGCACGACGCTGAAGGGCAACAGTGGGCGATCGAGCGCCGCCTGGGCGAGATCTTCGGCAAGCTCGGCGAGAAGCTCGCGGAGCTCACCGGGCGCGTCGAGGTCAACGTCAAGCCGGAGACCTCGTTCACCGATATCGGCGGTCTCACCGAGGCCAAGGGTATCGTGCGGAGCTTCGTGACCGCGCTGACCGATCCCGAGCTGTACCGCAAGTGGGGTATCAGCCCGCCCAAGGGCCTGCTCATCTACGGACCGCCGGGCACCGGCAAGACGCTGCTGGCCCGCGCGCTCGCCACCGAGGCGGGAGCCGTCTTCTACCACCTGAAGCTCGGCACGCTCACCTCGAAGTTCGGGCCCAATACCGGCGAGCTGCTGCAGGAGGTCCTGGGCCTGGCTCGCGAGCAGGGGCGGGCGGTCGTGTTCCTGGATCAGGCCGATGCCCTCGCGCTCGAGCATCTGCTGCCGCCCGCCCAGGCCCGCGAGGCGGGGGCGCGCATCGCGGCCGCGCTCTGCGAGAAGCTCGATACCTTGGAAGATTTCTCTCGGATCGTCGTGGTGGCGGCCACCAGCCGCACCGACGTGGTGGATCCGTCCCTGGTGGCCCCGGGACGGCTCGATCGGCTGGTCGAGGTGCCGCTCCCGGACGCGGCCGCCCAGCAGCAGATCCTGGAGCTGACGCGGGCCCGCGCCGAGCAGGCCGCCGATCGGCGCCTCGTGGGCGATCTCGATTTCCGCTCGCTGCTGCCCCCGATGGGCGGCATGAGCGGCGGCGAGATCCGCGACCTGCTGCGCCGCGCGCTCGAGGAGAAGGTCCACGCGGCCGGGCAGGGCCAGGACGCGGGCCTCGTCACCACCCAGGACCTGCTGCGCCAGGTGGACGTCTACCGGCGCATCCGGGCCGTCGTCGAGAAGATCCGCTACGGCCAGTACCTCTAGCCCGGGCGAGGAGACATCATGCGCACACGTCGAGGATTGAGGCGGTGGTCCGGCTGGCTCGCGGTCGCGGCCGTGCTGTTCGTGCTGGCGGGACCGGCCGGCGCGCAGTGGGACAAGCTGCTGAAGGGCCTGGGCGGCGGGGAGGGGAGCGCGGGCGCCGGGCTCTCGGACGCCAAGATCGGCGCGGGGCTCAAGGAAGCGCTCCAGGTTGCCACCGAGAAGACGGTGGGGCTCACCGGGAAGACCGACGGCTACTTCGCCAACCAGGCGATCAAGATCCTCATGCCGGAGAAGCTGCGGAACTTCGAGAGCGGGCTGCGCGCGGTGGGCTACGGCGGGCAGATCGACGAGCTGGTGCTCGGCATGAACCGGGCCGCGGAGCGGGCGGCGCCCCAGGCCAAGCAGATCTTCTTCGACGCCATCGGCGACATGAGCTTCGACGACGCCCGCAAGCTCCTGAACGGCGGGGACCACGCGGCCACCGAGTACTTCCGCGGAAAGACCACCCCGCGGCTGACCACCGCGTTCCGGCCGGTGGTCGAGCAGTCCATGAACCAGGTGGGGGTGAGCCGGCAGTACAAGGATCTCGTCGGCCGCTTCGATTCGATCCCCTTCGCCAAGTCGCAGGCCTTCGACCTCGACGGCTACGTCGTGGACAAGGGGCTGGGCGGGCTCTTCACGGTGCTGGGGGACCAGGAGAAGCAGATCCGCACCAACCCCACCGCCCGCGCCACCGATCTCCTCAAGGAAGTCTTCAAGCGGTAGGACGTCGATCCTCCCCAGGTGGTACCATGGCGCGCGTCGATGCCATCGGTCACCCTCGTCCGCGTGC
>CAMLFJ010000443.1 GCA_946479205.1 uncultured bacterium
CCCGCAGACCCGCCCCCCTGTGGGCCACCCCCCCCCCCCCCCCCCCCCGTGGGGGGCGTGGGGAGGGTGAGGGGGCCGCGGCGATACGCCAGTAGCTGAGCGGCACCCCGCAGGCGAGACAGCCCACCGCCCGCCAAGGTGGGCGGCTCATCTCCCTGGCCACCCTTCCGCCGGCTGTCCGGGTGCCAACCCGGATCTGCGACGGCCGCTCACTGCGATGCTCGAGGCTTGACCCCGCCACGGGGCCATCCTCGTGAAATTACTCGGATATACTACGTGGGCCATGCCAGCCCTCCCGGTGGGCAAGCTGCCGCCCCAACTCCTCCAGCGCTTGCTGAATGCGCACGCCTCCGACGATCCGCGTGTCGTGGTCGGGCCGCAGGTCGGCGAGGACGCGGCCGTGCTCGACATCGGTGACCGCTACCTGGTCGCGACGGCCGATCCCATCACCTTCGCGACGGACGAGCTCGGCTGGTAAGCGCTGCACGTCAACGCCAACGACTTGGCAGTGCGCGGCGCCCGCCCGCTCTGGTTTCTCGCCACCGTGCTGCTGCCCGAGGGTGGCGCGACCGAGGACGGCATCGAGCGTCTGTTCGCCGAGCTGCGTGAGGCCTGCGCGGAGCTGGGCGTGGCGCTCGTCGGCGGCCATACCGAGGTGACCGCGGGCCTGCCGCGTCCGATCGTCTCCGGCTGCATGCTGGGCGAGGTGGAGAAGGACCGCCTGGTGACCACCGGCGGCGCGCGCCCGGGCGACGCGCTGCTGCTCACCAAGGGCGTGCCACTCGAGGGCGCGTCGATCATCGCGCGCGAGCGCGCGACCGAGGCCGAACGGCGCGGGGTGCCGGCCGACGTGGTGAAGCGCGCGCGGGATTTCCTGCGCAACCCCGGGATCAGCGTGCTGCCGGAGGCCCGCGCGGCCTGCGGCGTCGCGCGCGTCCACGCGATGCACGACCCGACCGAGGGCGGCGTGGCGACCGCGTGCTGGGAGCTGGCGCAGGCCGCCGACGTGGGGCTCCACGTGGACCGCGAGCGCATCCCGGTGCTGCGCGAGGGCCGCGTGCTCTGCGAGGCCTTCGGTCTCGATCCGCTCGGCACCATCGCCTCGGGCTCGCTGCTGCTCGCGGTGGATCCGGCGGACGCCGCCGGCGTGACCGCGGCCTGCCGCGCCGTGGGCGTGGACTGCGCCCAGATCGGCCACGTCACGGAAGCCTCGCGGGGCGTGAGCCTCGCCACCGCGGGCCACGCGCGCCCCATGCCCACGTTTCCCCAGGATCAGATCACCCGCATCTTCTCGGAGGGCTAGGATGCCCCAGATCGGTTATGCGCATCGTCAGGCCCCCATGGGCCGCCGCGGCATGGTGGCCGCGTGTCACCCGCTCGCCTCGCTGGCCGGCGTGGACGTGCTGAAATCGGGCGGCAACGTGGTGGACGCGGCCATCGCCACCAACGCGGTGCTCGCGGTCACCCAGCCCAACTTCTGCGGTGTGGGCGGCGACATCTTCTGCCTCTACTACGAGGCGGCGACCAAGCGCGTGCACTTCCTGGGCGGGGCGGGCCGCTCCGGCGCCCGCGCCACGCTGGACGAGCTGGGCCGCCGGGGCCTCTCCGCGGTGCCCAACGTCGGGCCGGGCTCGGTGTCGGTCCCCGGCGCGACGCGCGGCTGGCGGATGCTGCTCGATCGCTTCGGCACGCGTCCGCTCGCTTCGCTGCTCGAGCCGGCGATCCACTACGCGGGCGAGGGCTTCCCGCTCTCCGACGTGGTCGCGCAGGCCATCCGCGAGAAGGCACCCGCCGCCGACGATCCGGAGTGGCATCGCGTGTTCGTGCCGGGCGGCAAGCCCCCGCAGACCGGCGACTGCTTCCGCCAGCCCGACCTCGCGCGCACGCTCACCGAGCTGGGCGGTGAGCCGGAGCTCTTCTACAAGGGGCGCGTGGCGCGGTCCATCGCGGAGCGCATGGCCGCCGAGGGCTTCCTGACCGCGGAGGACCTGGCCGCGCACGAGGGCGAGTGGGGCGAGCCGATCTCGTCCACCTACCGCGGCTACACCGTGTACGAGACGCCGCCGCCCACCCAGGGCCTCGCCGCGCTGCTGACCCTCAACCTGCTCGAGGGCTTCGATCTCACGCGCTACGAGGTCCACTCGCCCGAGCATCTCCACCTGTTGATCGAGCTGACCAAGCTGGCCTACGCCGACCGCAACTGCTGGATCGCGGATCCGGCGTGCGAACGCGTGCCGGTGGAGGCCCTGCTGAGCAAGAAGTACGCGGAGAAGCGGCGGCGGGCCTTCGACCCGGTCCGCGCGCAGGATCACACGTGGGGCGTGATCGACGGCGACACCACCGGCTTCGTGGTGGCCGACGGGGGCGGCAACATCATGAGCGTCATCCAGAGCCTCTACAAATCGTTCGGATCGGTCGTGGTCGCGCCGGGGACCGGCGTGGTGTTGCAGAACCGCGGCGCCTACTTCAATACCGATCCCGCGCACCCCAACTGCTTCGCCCCCGGCAAGCGGCCGTTCCACACCCTGATCGCCTGCGTGGTCACGAAGGGCGACGAGCCGGTGCTGGGCTACTCGAACATGGGGGGCGACGGCCAGGCGATGTTCCACACCCAGTCGCTCACCAACGCGCTCGACTACGGCATGGAGATCCAGGAAGCCATCGAGCGGCCGCGCTTCGTGGCGGGCCCGATCGATCTGGGCGACGTCGCGGATCAAGTGCGGATCGAGAGCCGGGTCCCCGCGGCCACCCGCGAGGCGCTCGGGCGCCTCGGCCACAACGTCACGCCGGTGTCCGACTTCTTCATGCGCATGGGCCACGCCCACGGCATCACCCTGACCAACGGCACCCTGCGCGGCGGCGCGGATCCGCGCGGCGACGGCGCCGCGATCGGCTTCTGATGGTCTCGCGGCGGGTGCGCGCGCTCCTGACCGGCCTCGCGGTCGCCGGGCTCCTGGTGGGGCCGGCGGGCGGGCGCGCCGAGGAGTGGGGCGGCATCGAGCCCGGCCTCACCACCATCGACCAGGTACGCGCGCGGTACGGCGCGCCGAGCAAGGAGACGCGCGCGAAGGTGGAGGGCCACGACACGATCCAGTGGGTCTTCGAGGACGCGCGCGCCCCGGGCGGCGTCCAGAGCCTGACCGTGGACTACGGGCTGCTCACGCCCCAGGGCTACAAGCAGACGGTGGTGCGCGCGTTCCGCCTCGTGCCCAAGCCCAAGATCTTCGGCAAGAACACCGTCGCGCAGGCCTGGGGCCCGCCCGACGCCATCGGCATGCAGAACGAGCAGGAGACCTTCTTCTACAAGTCGGGCCTCGTCGTCATCTTCACCAAGGAAGGGGACGACACGGTGCTGATGACGTTCACGCCGCCGCAGCCCGACGCTCCGGCTCCCGCCGCGCCCCGGCGCTAGATGATCGATCAGCTCATGGCGCTGGACCCCGGCGGCCGGGGCATCGCCGCGTTCTTCGTGCGCGACGGCGCCACCGTGGCGGCGCGGGCGCTCCACCGGAGCCGCCGCGTGCTGCTGACCACGGGCTTCATGGTCGGCCCCGGCCTGCCCGAGACCGACGGGCCGCCCGGCGCCGCCTGCCTCGGCCGCGCGCTCCGG
>CAMLFJ010000444.1 GCA_946479205.1 uncultured bacterium
CCGCGCGAGTACTTCGTGGGGATCGCGCTCTCCCTCTGCATCGCGCTCGCGCCCGCCCTCTGGACGGGCGCGTGGGCGGACCGAGCCCAGCGCTGGGCGCTCATCTTCGGCGAGCTGCTCGCCCTGACGACCGCGGTCACCGCGCTGACCCTCAGATCGCGGCGGCAGACCGCAGCCCTGTTTCGCGGGATCCGGGACGCGGTGAGGGTCAAGCCCAAGTAGCGGGTGAGGTCTAGCGCGAGGCGAGCCAGCGGCGGAGCTTGCGAACCGGCCCGCCGCGGTCGGTAGGCGATGGCTCGCCGCGGTCACTGAAGAGGACCCCGAGGGACCCGGCCCCCATGCTCGGCAGCAGCTCGGCGAGCCCCGCCTGGAGCGCCACGGCCGCGTCGCCCATCACCTCGCCCATCTCGCCGAGTAGCCCGTGCGGCGCCCTCCCACCCCAGTCGACGTAGCGGTAGGGGTGGACCAGGTGCCCCGAGTGGGCCTCTCGAGCGCAGGCCTCGCAAAGGCGGACACCGCACGTGTCGCAGTAGACGACCGCCAGGTGCTGCGGGTCGGCCGAACAGCACATGGCGAGCGCCGGCAGATGACGCTCTACAGACTGGGCGGCAAGCTCCGCCCCGTCGCTCGCTCGAAGGAGGGCACCGAGCTCGGTTGCCCGCTCCTGGATCTGCGGCCGCCGGCAGGCGTCGAAGGCCGCGGTGAGATGCTCGATGTCGAGCCGGCGGATCGGAATCGGCTCGGGCCCAGCGCCCGCATCGGCGACGATCCGCCCCCAGAAGAACTGGTCGCCGAAGAACGGCACGACCACCGTCGGCAGCCCCGCGCGCAAACCCGCGGCGGTGGTTCCCGCCCCGCCGTGATGGCAGACGGCGCGGCAGCGCGGGAACAGCCAGTCGTGCGGACAGTCGTCGATCAGGTACACGTTGGGGGGAGGCGCCTCCCCGCCCAGGTGGGCCCAGCCGCGCGAGACGACGCCGCGCGCGCCCGCCTTGTGCAGCGCCCCGAAGATCGTGCGGGTGAGCGCGGCGGGGTCCTCGGCGACGACCGACCCGAACCCGACGTAGATCGGCGCTTCGCCGGCGGCGAGGAAGTCGAGCAGCGCGGGCGGGGGCTCGTAGACCTGCGCCTGCGCGTAGTCGATGAAGTTCGCCAGCTCGATGTGGGGGCCCCACTCCTGAGGCTTGGGCACCAGGCTTTCCGGCCAGAGGTAGGTGAAGGGCACTTCGTGGTCGTCCAGGAGCGCGGCGCCATCGCTGAGGGCTACGGGCGGAAGCCCCAAGGTCTTCGTGCGGAACGCGTCGACCAGGTCGCCGATGCCGGCCCAGACCAGCAGGTCGATAATCCCGTAGGAGAAGAAGCTCTCGACGCGGTGGTCAGTCCCGGGATCGATATTGGCGAACGGGTGAGGGACGGCGCAGGTCGCTGTCCACGGCATGGTGAAGATCATGTGCAGCGGGATGTGCAGTGCCTCTGCGCAGTGGATGTGGCCGTAGCTTGGCGGGTTGGCGACGATCGCGTCAGCCCGGAACGGTCGTGCCCCCGGCTGGTCGGGGTCCGTCTCCGTGCAGGCCCGCCAGCTGGATTCCAGGATCTCGGCGATCATCGCGCGTTTCTTCGGCACGTCTTCCCAGATCTGATCGAGGCGGGTCGGCAGGATGCTGCCCCCGGTCTTGACGATGTACTCCATCATCTGGTGGGGATCGCCCGCGAGCGGATAGAACTCGAGGCCGGCCTGCTCGACCATGGGCCGGAACTCGCGGTGGGTCGCGACGCGCACGCGGTGGCGTGCGGCGAGCCGACGGGCGATCGGGATGAACGGCTGCACGTCGCCGCGCGACCCGACGACCATGATCACGATGGACAGCGCGGGTACGGGGGGCAAATGCGCCGCGGGCGCGGAGGCGGCCTGGACCTCGCTGGCGTGTGCGACGAGCCACGGCGAGATGTGGGCGAGGGGGGTCGCGGCATGGTCGAAGTCCATCTGGAGACGAGCGCCGGCGCCGGTCGAAATGGCCTTGAGCCCGCGCACGGCGGCGGCGCGCAGACGGCGGCTGTGAAGTCGCCGTCGCAAGAAGGCGGTGGCCACCGTGTCGACGAAGCCGGGTTTCGCGTGCTCACTCACCGCATCTTCTCCAGAAGCAACCACATGCGATGCCGCGCTGTCTGAGCGGAGGACAGCATACCACCCCTTCGGGAGGTGCGGCAGCCGGTGCCGGGCGCGTGCGCGCGGCGAGGAACGAGGTGCGGAGTGAGGCTAGGCCAGCAGGCCTTCCGACTCGCTGCCCAGGAAGAACACGCCGACCCCGTCCGCGTCCACGCGCCACACCATGGCGGTGACGCGAACCGGCTTTCCGCTCGGCTTGACGAACTGCAGCGTCAGCGACTGGCCGGCCTGGAGATCTCCCCGGGGTCGGAGCTTCGCGCCCCGCGCGCTGACGTCCACGGTGTGGAAGCGGAGCCGCTGTCCCCGGAAGCGCGCAAAGACGGTCCACGAGACATTGGCCCGGCGACTGATGCGCCGCGTCCGCTGATGCTGGCCGTGCACGGCTGGGGGCGCCTTCATGGGTGGTGGCGAGATGGTCTCCATGCCGTCGAATAGAGGCAAAGCCCGGGCCAGCCCGAGGAAAGACCAGGAATCGGAGAGTTAGCAGTGGCTCGGCCTGGATGTGCACTTCTCGGTGGGAACGCGGCTACCCAGAGTAGGGCGGGCGCCTCTACCGGCTGGCCAACGCGGGAATACGCAAATCTTTCCGTCGCTCAGCCGGCGGTCGCCCCGCGCTCGCGCAGGAAGGCGAGCCCCTGGCGCGCGTCTTCCACCGAGAGCTCGATCACCCCGGGCAGCGTCGCGAACGCGGGATGGCTCGCCACCGACGCCACCCCGTCGCCGATGGTGCCCGCGCCGGGGATCGCGTGGCGATCGCGGTGCGCGCCGCACCCGAGCTGCGAGTCGTTCAGGTGAAATGCGACGACGCGCTCGAGCACGTTCTCGGCGGCGAGCGCGTCGGCCAGGCGCTGGCCCGAGTCCGCGCCCGCGAGATCGAAGCCGGCCGCGTGCAGGTGGCACGTGTCGATGAGCAGGCCGAGCTGCTCGGGCGGCGCGCCCACGTCGCGGAGAAGCCGCGCCAGCTCGGGAATGGTCTGGCCGAGCTCGCTGCCCTCGCAGGAGTTCTCGATCAGGAGCCGCGGCCCCGCGGGCATGCGCGCGATCATCTCGCCGAGCTTGCGGGTGGCGAGGATCAGCGCGGCGTCCGCGCTCGGATGTCCCTTGGCGTAGCCCACGTGGAAGCACACCGCGTCGAGCCCGACCTCGGCCGCCACCTTGAGATCGGCGAGCAGGCTCGAGACCGAGGAGTTGCGGATGCGGCCTTCCGGGCTGGCCAGGTTGACGAGCAGGGAGCCGTGGGCGACGCCCCAGACCGGGCGGCCGCGGAGCCCCTCGACGAGCGCGGCGCGGTCGGCCGGCTCGGGAACGCCGTAGTTGCCGAAGCGGCCCGGGTCGCGCAGGACCGTCTGGTAGACGTCGACGCCCTCCTCCCGGAGCAGGGCGGGAATCGCGGCCAGCGGCGGATCGATCGAGATGCCGACGCGCAT
>CAMLFJ010000445.1 GCA_946479205.1 uncultured bacterium
GTGAAGTAGGCCTCGAAGTCGCCCTTCCGCCCGGACTGCAGCATCGTGACGTTCTCCTGGGTCTGGAGGTTGGCCGTGATGCCGGCCTCTGCCCACATGGCTTGTAAGATCAGCGCCGCCTCCTGCCGGTCGCGCTCCGGGGGCACCACCAGGGTGAAGGTGAGGTTCGGCTGGCCGGCGTCCTTCAGGAGCTGCCTGGCCTTCGCCACGTCGCGCTTGCCCACCGGGACCTTCTGGTCGTAGTAGGGGCTCGCCGGGCTGATGAACTGGTTGCCCGCGATGTACTCGCCACCGAACACGGTCTTGACCAGCGTTTCTCTATCAATTGCCAGGTCGAGGGCCTGGCGTAGCCGCACGTCGGAGAGCGCCTTGCTCTTCGGGCCGTTGGCCACGTTCAGCGGGATCACCTGGTAGCCCAGCTCGGGGATGCCGGTCACCTTGAGCTTGGCGTCGCCCCGGATCTCGGCCAGGTCGGTGGGCGAGACGCGCTCGATCATGTGCAGGTCGCCGGAGCGCAGGCTGGCCAGGCGCGACGTCGAGTCGGTGATGGGCACGAACTCGATGCGGTCGACGGAGAAGGCGCCCTTGTCCCAGTAGTCTGCCACGCGCTCGACCACGATCTTGCCCTGGGCCACGCGCTGGACGAACTTGTAGGGGCCGGCGCACACCGGCTGGGTGCCCAGCTTGTCGCCGAGCGCCTTCGCCGCCTTGGGCGAGACCATCATGCCGGAGCGGTCGGTCAGGGCGGCCAGCAGGGGCACGAGCGGCTGCGAGAGGTTGAATCGCACCGTGAGGTCGTTCACCACGTCCACGCTGACGATCTCGCCGATCTCCGGCTTGCGGAACGAGCCTTGCGTGTTCTGGTGCCGCTCGATGTTGAACTTCACCGCTTCCGCGTTGAACGGCTCGCCGTCCTGGAAGCGCACGCCCGGGCGGAGCTTGATCACGATCGACTTGCGGTCCGCGGCCCACTCGTAGCCGGTGGCCAGCTGGGGCACGATCTTGAGATCGGGCGTGACGTCGAAGAGCTTGTCGCAGAGCGCGGCGAAGACCAGGCGGCCGGTGTAGGCGCGGCTGATGGTCGGATCGAGCGCGTCGGGGTCGTCGTTCAGCCCGATGCGGAGCACGCTCTGGGCGTGGGCCGGGTCGGGCAGGAGCAGCAGGAGTGCGATCAGGGCGGTCAGGATGGCTCTCACGGGGGTCTCCTCCGACGGGATCTTGCGGTGGGGGCGCGGCACTGTCAAGACGGGCCTGATCGCGGTACTGTATCCGTCGCGCCGCCAATGCGGTCGGCCACCGAGGAGGAGCGATCGAATGCCACGGATCATCGACATGGAGTGCAGCGTGCCGTACGGGGCGAACGTGGAGAAGAAGCCCGCCGCGGCCCCGGCGGAGGCGGCGGACGGGTCTACCGAACCGAAGCCCGCCGGCTACGGCATGGCCAACTACGGGCGGATCTTCCGCGCCCGGCGCGAGGGCGCCGACCACCGGCCGGACGTGGAGCTGGACGCCTACGTCGAGAAGCTCGGCCAGCTCGGGATCGTGCGCTCGGTGCCCTTCGGCGTCTCGAACGAGGAGACGGCGCAGCTCCTGCGGCGGTTCCCCGGCCGCTTCCTGGGCCTGGCCCGGATCAGCATCACCGCGTTCCACGGCATGAGCGGGGTGCGCGAGCTGGAGCGCCTGGTGCGCGACGAGGGCTTCTCGGCCCTCGGCATCTCCGCGCTGGTGGACTGCATTCCGGCGAGCGACCGCCGCTACTACCCGCTCTACACCAAGGCGGCCGAGCTGGGCATCCCGGTGCGCATCTACTCCTCGATGAACTACGCCAACGATCGCCCCTACGACCTCGGCCACCCGCGCAACCTCGACCAGGTGGCGATGGACTTCCCGGAGCTCAAGATCATCGGCGGGCTCGGCGGCTGGCCCTGGGTGAACGAGATGGTCGCGCTGGTGCGCCGGCATCCGAACCTGCACATGGACACCTCCGCGCATCGCGGGCGGTACCTCGGCCAGCCCGGCTCGGGCTGGGAGATGCTGATGCAGCTCGGCAACACCCTGATCCAGGACAAGGTGCTGGTCGGCCTCTCCGCGGGGCTCGTCGGGCAGCCGTACGAGACGCTGATCCAGGAGTATCTCGCCCTGCCGCTCAAGGACACGGTCAAGGAGAAGTGGCTCTACGGCAACGCGGCCCGCGTCTTCGGGCTGGCGTGAGGCGGCGATGAGCGAGACGTTCGGGCTTCCGGAGGCCGGTCGCGGCGGCGCGCTCGCCGGGGTCGTGATCGTGGAGCTGGCCGGGACGCCGGCCGGCGAGATGGCGGGCGGGCTCCTGGCCGATCTCGGGGCCACCGTGATCAAGATCGAGCCGCCGCCGGCGGGCTCGCCGATGCGCGGGCACGGGCCCGGCCTCGACGGGGAGGATTCGCTCGCCTTCCAGTCGGAGAACCGCGGCAAGTATTCGGTGCGGGCCGAGCTCGAGGCGCTCGCGACCGAGCCGTGGCTGGCGCGGCTGCTCGCCACCGCCGACGCGCTGGTGGAGGACCTGGGGCCGGGGCGCCTCGAGGCGGCCGGGCTGGCGCCGGAGATGCTCGAGCGCCGCAACCCGCGGCTCGTCACCCTGCGCATCTCGCCGTTCGGGCAGACCGGGCCGCTGGCCGCCGAGCGCGGCGACGACCGCATCGCCCAGGCCTTCTCCGGCGTGCAGTTCGTGACCGGCTTCCCGGACCGCGCCCCGCTGGCGGTCACGGTGCCGCTGGCCGAGAGCTGGACCGCGATCCACGGCACGAGCGGGCTGCTGATGGCGCTCTTCCACGCCCGGCGCAGCGGCCGCGGGCAGGTCGTGGACCTCGGGCTCTACCAGACCGCGCTGCGGATGCAGGAAGAGGTGGTCGTGCGCCACGACCGGAGCGGGACGGTGGCCGAGCGCCTCGGCACCGAGTCGCCCATCGTGGTGCCGGCCAACGTCTACCGGACGCGGGACGGCGGATGGATCGCGGTCTCCGGCGCGGGCGATCAGCCGTTCGCCCGTCTCTGCGAGGCGATCGAGAGTCCGGACGCGCCGAAGGATCCGCGCTTCGCCACGCCCGCCGCGCGCCTGCAGAACCGGCCCGCCTCCGACGCGCTGGTCGGCACCTGGATCGCCGCCCACGACCAGGCCGACGTCGAGGCCCGCTTCGCCGGGGCCGGCGTGGCCGGGACCGCGGTGCGCTCGGCGGACGACATCGTGGGCGACGCGCACGTGAAGGCGCGCGAGGCCATCCTGCGCCTGACGTCGGCGACCGGCCGGGAGTTCCTCGCGCCCGCGGCGGTGCCGAAGCTCACGCGGACGCCGGCCGCGCTTCCGCGCCGCGCCCCCGGACTGGGCGAGCACACCGACGCGGTCCGGTCGGCGATCGAGCGGCTCGAGGCCCGGCCTCGAGTCGACGCGCTGGAGCGGACGCCCTCCGGGGGATGGGGCCCGCTGCGCGGGGTGCGCGTGCTCGACCTCTCGCAGTGGCTGGCCGGCCCCGCGGCCGCCGCCCTGCTCGGCGACTTCGGGGCCGACGTGATCATGGTCGAGCTGCCGAGCGTGGCCGC
>CAMLFJ010000446.1 GCA_946479205.1 uncultured bacterium
TGGTCTCCCAGGAGCCCACGTCGGCGTTCTCGCCGTCGCCCCCGGGGGCTCCGTCGGCGCCGAGCGTCCAGATGTCGTAGTCGGCGTGGTCGCCCGGGCAGCACTTGTACTGGTACGGGCGGCCCCAGGGATCGAGCGGCACCTGCGGTTTCTTCAGGTACGGACCGTTCCAGCTGGCCAGGTTCGGGTTCTGCACCAGCGCCTGCAGGCCGGCCCCCGCGACGGGGTAGGCGCCGATGTCGAGCCGATACTGGTCCAGCGCCGCGCCGAACAGCTCGATCTGCGCTCTCGCGGCCGCCTGCTTGCTCTGGCCCACGCGGCCGAAGAGACGCGGCCCCACCAGGCCCGCGATCAGGCCCAGGATGATGATGACGACCAGCAGCTCGATCAGCGAGAAGCCGCGCTGGTCCCGGAGGAGCCGCCGCAGACGCCTCATAGCGGAATATCCGTCACGGACAGAATCGCCGTCAGCATGGCCACCACGATGAAGCCCACCACCAGGCCCATGACCAGGATGATGCAAGGCTCGGCGAGGGCGATCAGCCGCTTGACGAGCTTGCGCGTGTCGGCCTCGAAGGTGGCCGCGACCTGCAGCAGCATCTCCTCGAGCCGCCCGGTCTCCTCGCCCACCCGGACCATGTGGACGGCCAGGGGCAAGAACGCCCCCGCTTCTGCCATGGGCTGGGCCAGCCCGGCGCCACGGCGCGCCCCGTCGCCCAGGCCCTCGACGGCTCGAGCGAGGACCTGATTGGTCATCATCTCCTTGACGACGGCAAGCGCCGGGATCATGGCCACGCCACTCCGCAGCAGCGTGCCCAGCACCCGGGTGAAGCGCGCCACCTCCGTCTTGACGATCACCTCGCCCGCGATCGGCAGCCGGAGCAGGAGCTGATCGAACCCGAGCCGTCCCCGCGGCGTCGCGAGCACCATGCGGCTGGCCAGCACGCCCACCACCGTGACAAGGGCGAGCAGCCACCAGTAGTGCTGGACGAAGCCGCTCGCCTCGAGGAGGATCAGGGTCGGCAGCGGGATGGTCGCGCCCAGATCCTTGAAGATGGTGGCGAAGCGCGGGATGACGAAGGTCATCAGGAAGACCACCGCGGCGGCGCCCACGCCGGTCAGCATCACCGGGTAGATCAGCGCCGAGACCAGGGCGTCGCGGAACTCCTGCGACTCGGCCAGGAACTCGGACAGGCGGCGCAGCGTGGTCTCGAGCACGCCGCCCTTCTCGCCCGCCCGCACCATGTTGATGTAGAGCCGGGAGAATGGACGGGGGTGGTGCGTGCCGAGGGCATCGGCCAGCGCGCTGCCGCCCTGCACGCTGCGCAGCACGTCGCCCAGGATGGCGCGGAGGCGCGCGGTCGGCGCCAGCTCGACCTGGATGGCGAGGGCGCGATCGAGCGGCAGGCCGGCCTCGACGAGGGTGGCGAGCTGCTGGGTGAAGGACACCAGATCGCGGCTGGCCACCCGGCCGCGGCCCAGCTCCGGCCACGCCAGCCCGAGCAGGCGGCGCGGCTGGTCCTGCGGGACGATCCGGATCGGGAAGTAGGCGTCGCGCTGCAGTCGCTCGGCCACCGCGCGCGCGTCGGCGGCTTCCATGACCCCGTCGATCGTCTCCCCCCGCCGGTCCGCCGCGCGGTATGCGAACACGGCCACGCTAGGTGTCCTCCTGGGTCACGCGCAGGATCTCCGCGACGGTGGTCAGGCCCGCGCAGGCCTTGGCCCAGGCGTCCTCGCGCAGCGTGACCATGCCGTGCCCGACGGCGTGGCGCCGGATCTCTCCCCCGGGGACCTTCTGGACGATGAGACTGCGCGCCTCATCGCTGATCTTGAACAGCTCGTAGATGCCGGTGCGCCCGCGATAGCCGGTGCCGCGGCACTCGTCGCAGCCCTTGCCCCGGAACAGCTCCCCGTCGGTCGCATCGGTGATGCCGAGGGCGAGCAGCTCGGCCGGGTCGGGATGATCGGGTGCTCGGCAGGCCTGGCAGATCCGGCGCACCAGCCGCTGGGCGAGGACGCCGGTGAGCACCGAGGAGAGCAGATACGGCTCGCAGCCCATATCCTGGAGCCGCGTCACCGCGCCGGGGGCGTCGTTGGTGTGCAGGGTCGAGAAGACCAGATGCCCGGTGAGGGCGGACTGGATGGCGATCTCCGCCGTTTCCAGGTCGCGGATCTCGCCGACCATGATGATGTCCGGGTCCTGGCGCACGATGTGGCGGAGCCCGGCGGCGAAGGAGAGCCCGATCTTCGGCCGCACCGGGATCTGGTTGACGCCCTTGAGCTGGTACTCCACCGGGTCCTCGACGGTGATGATCTTGACGTCCGCCCGGTTGATCTTGTCCAGCGCCGCGTAGAGCGTGGTGGTCTTGCCCGAGCCGGTGGGGCCGGTGACGAGCAGGATGCCGTGCGGCTGGCGGATCAGCGTCTCGAAGGCCCGCGCGGTGGGCGACGAGAAGCCCAGCCGGTCGAACGGCAGGAAGACCGAGGAGCGGTCGAGGAGCCGCATGACGATGGACTCGCCGTGGATGGTGGGCACGGTGGAGACACGGATGTCCACGCGCCGCCCGCCCATCCCCGTGACGCGGATGCGCCCGTCCTGGGGCAGGCGGCGCTCGGCGATGTTCAGCTCGGCCATGATCTTGATGCGGGAGGTCAGGGCGGCCTGCAGGCGCCGGGGCGGGGCCTCCTGGTCGTAGAGCAGCCCGTCGATGCGGTAGCGCACGCGCAGGCTGTCCTCGAAGGGCTCGATGTGGATGTCGGAGGCGTCGGCGGCGAGCGCCTCCTCGATGAGCAGGTTGACGAGCCGTACCACCGGGGCCTCGAAGGCCAGGTCGCGGAGGTGACCGACGTCGTCCTCTGGCTCGGCGTGCCGATCGGCGCCGGACCCCATCCCCTCCACGATCTTCTGCAGGGCGGTGTTGGCCCCGTAGGCCCGCTCGATGGCCTCGAGGATGGCCGGCCCGGGCGCGACGCAGAGCTTGATGGCGAGCGAGAGGGTCTGCTCGAGATCGTCGAGCAGCAGGGGATTCGTCGGATCCGCCGTCGCCACGGTGACCGTCGTGCCCTCGACCGCGATCGGGCAGGCCACGTACTGGCGCAGGTACTTCGGCGACAGCTCCTTGAGTGCGGGCGGGGTCGACGGCAGCTCCTTGGCGGAGAGATACGGCAGCTCCTGCTGGGCCGCTACCGCCTTCAGGACATCGTCAGCACTGGCGGCGCCCATGGCGACCAGCGCCTCGCCGAGCCGCTGCCGCTCCTCCCCGGCCCGGGCGAGCGCCTCCTGAAGCAGCTCGTCGGTGACGACGCGCGCCTGCACGAGAATCTCGCCCAGGCGGAGCGGCGGCGGCGAGAGGCTGTTCAAGGTGGCGGGATTATGGTCGTCGCCGCGGCGGGTCGTCAATCGTCACTCTATGTCGACAGCGTATCGTTATTGTTTCAGGGTCGAGGCCGCGGCGGCAGATTGCTGTACGTCACGACGTCGTCGTCTGAGTCCGAGTATCGGTAGATGATGGCCGCGCCGGCGCCCGAGTCGGGCAGGCCCGCATGGCGCAGGACGCGCCGGACGTAC
>CAMLFJ010000447.1 GCA_946479205.1 uncultured bacterium
GTGGAAGGAAGATCGCACGCCCGCCCTCGTGGAGCTGGCGCTCCGGGCCGGCTTCCGGGGCATCGATACCGCCAATCAGCGGCGGCACTACTTCGAGGCCGGGGTGGGTGAAGGCCTGGCCACCGCCTATCGGGCGGGCCTCGTCACGCGCGCCGACCTGTTCCTCCAGACGAAGTACACGTATCAGCCCGGGCAGGACCACCGGCTGCCGTACGATGCGGACGCCGATCTCGCCACCCAGGTGGCGCAGTCCATGGCCAGCTCGCTCGAGCACCTGGGCACCGACCACGTGGACAGCTACGTCCTGCACGGGCCCGTCTCCGGCCACGGCTGGACCGAGTACGACGTCGAGGTCTGGGGCGCGATGGGCCGGGAGCGTGACGCGGGCCGCACGCGGCTGCTCGGCGTGAGCAATGTCTCGCTCCGGCACCTGCAGCAGATGGCGGCCACCGGCGCCGAGATGCCCGCGTTCGTCCAGAACCGGTGCTTCGCGGTGCGCGGCTGGGACCGCGACGTCCGGGCCTTCTGCGCGACGCGGGGGATCACGTACCAGGGCTTCTCGCTGCTCACCGCCAACCCGGAGGTGCTGCGCCATCCGCTGGTGGGCGGCATCGCCGCGCGCGGCGGGGCCACGGCCGCGCAGGTGGTGTTCCGCTTCGCGATCGCGATGGGGATGCTGCCGCTGACCGGCACGTCCAGCCCGGAGCACATGACGCAGGACTTGGCCTCCCGCACGCTCGCGCTCTCCGCCGACGAGGCGCGGGCGATCGAGTCGCTCGCGGGCTAGGAGACCGCCGATGCGCCGGCTCACCGTCCTCATGCCGTTTCACACACCCTTCTACGCGCCGCTGGCCGCCGGGGTGGCCCTCGGGCACTTTCGCGATGAGGGGCTCGACGTCTTCTCGACACCCGCGGCCGCGTTCGGCAAGGGCACGATTCCCGCCCTGCTCGACGGGGACATCCAGATCAGCCTGGGCGGCCTCATGCGGAGCTTCGAGCTCGCGGACCGGTCGGGCCCGGTCGTGGTGCACTTCGCCGAGGTCTGCAGCCGGAACGGCTTCTTCCTGCTCGGCCGGGAGGCCCGGCCCGGGTTTCGCTGGACGGACCTGGCCGGCAAGACCGTGCTCTCGTTCGCGGAGGCCCCGACGCCCTGGCAGTGCATGCTGACCGTGCTGCGCCGGCACGGCGTGGATCCAGCCTCCGTACGGATCGAGCGGGAGCGCCCGGCCCCGGCCGCGGTCGCGGCGTTCCGCGCCGGCCATGGAGACTTCCTGGAGCAGCCGCAGCCCGTCGTGGAAGAGCTGCTGGCGACCGGTGCGGCGCACCTGGTGGCCTCGATGGGCGAGGCCACCGGCCCGGTGCCCTTCACCTCCTACATGACCACGCCCGCGTTCCTCGCGCGCGAGCCCGACCTGATGCGGGCCTTCACGCGCGCGGTCTACCGGACGCAGCGGTGGCTCGCGGAAAACCGGGCGCCGGCGATCGCGGCGGCCATCGCGCCGGCCTTCTCCACCACGAAGCCGGCGATCCTGGAGCGCGCGGTCGCCCGCTACCACGAGCAGGGCACCTGGGCCCGCGATCCGCTCCTGCGCCGTGAGGGCTACGACTACCTGGAGGAGATCTTGCTCGGCGGCGGCTTCATCGGGCGCCGCGCGCGCTACGAGGACCTGGTGGACACCGCGGTCGCCCGGCAGGTGATGACGGAGACGCCCGGCCCGCGCGACTGACGATCCGGTGGGGCGGGCGTCGCGCTTCTTGACAGTCCCCCGTGGCGTACTACACTACCCCGCGTCATGCTTCCGGCCGCTCGAGTCGTCGGGCTCGAATGCCTGCGGTGCCACACGGTGTTCGAGGATGCCCGCGGCTTCGCCGGGTGTCCCCGATGCCGGGAAGCGGGCGTGCCCGTCAACCTCACCGTCCGGCTCGATCTGAGCGCGCTCGCGGGTCTGCGGCCGGAGAGCCTGCCGTCGACGCCGCGCGGTCTCTGGCGCTACGCCGCGGTGCTGCCGGTGGCGGCCGAGCACGCGGTCACCCTCGGCGAGGGCGCCACCCCGCTCGTGCACCTCGAGCGACTCGGCAAGCGCCTCGGCCTGCCGCGACTCTTCGCGAAGGACGAGAGCCGGAACCCGACGTGGTCCTACAAGGACCGGCTCTGCGCGGTCGCGGTCAGCCACGCGGTGGCCACCGGCGCTCGCGTCATCACGATCTCTTCCACCGGCAATCACGGCGCCTCCACCGCGGCCTACGCGGCGCGGGCCGGCCTGCCCTGCGTGATCTTCACGCTCGCGTCGGTGCCGGAGACGATGAAGACCCTGATGCAGGCTTACGGGGCCGCGGTCGTCGCGTGCCCGACGTCCGAATCACGCTGGCAGCTGATGCGCGAGGGCATCGAGCGGCTCGGCTGGTACCCGACCAGCGGGTTCGTGATGCCCCCGATCGGCTCGAACCCCTATGGCATCGAGGGCTACAAGACCATCGCGTGGGAGATCGCGGAGGACCTCGGGTGGATCGCGCCCGACGTGGTCGTGGTGCCGAGCGCGTACAGCGACGGGCTCTATGGTGTCTGGAAAGGCTGGGTGGAGCTGCAGGCGCTGGGCCTCGTGAAGGACGTGCCGCGCATGATCGCGGCCGAGCCGTTCGGGCCGCTCGCCAGCGCGCTCGAGCGCGAGCTCGAGGCACCGGAGCGGGTCGCGGGCGGCACGTCCGTCGCCTTCTCGATCGCGTCCCCCTACGGCACCTGGCAGGGGCTGGCCGCCCTGAAGCAGTCGGGGGGTGCGGGCGTGCGCATCACCGACGAGGGCCTCTTCGAGGCCCAGCGTGCCCTCGGGCGGGAGGAGGGCCTCTTCGTCGAGCCCTCCTCGGCCACGTCGCTCACCGCGGTCATGCAGCTCGCCGCGCGGAAGGCGCTCGATCCCGAGCAGACGGTCGTGGTGGTGCTGACCTCGGGCGGCCTCAAGGACCCGGGAGCGAGCCGGACGTGGCTGCCGCCGGTGCCCGACGCTCCGGCCGACTTCGACGGGGTGCTCCGCGTCCTGCGCGAGCAGTACGGCCTGCGCGACCTGTGACGGAACGCGGCTGGGCCTCCCGTCCGGGCATCGCCCTCATGGGCGCCGACGGGCCGTCGCACGTCACCACGTGGGCCCGCGCGGCCGAGCGGGCCGGGCTCGGCAGCGCGTGGATCATCGAGGACTACTTCCACCCGGGCGCCTACGCGCTGGCCGCCGCGGCCGCCGCGGTGACCGAGCGCCTCACGATCGGCCTGGGCGTGGTCAATCCCTACACGCGGCATCCGGTGCTGCTGGCCATGGAGACGGCCGCGCTGGCCGGCATCGCGCCCGGCCGCGTCGTCCTCGGGCTCGGCTCGAGCAACCGGCGGTGGATCGAGGCGCAGATGGGCATCCCGTTCAAGGCGCCGCTCGGCGGGCTGCGAGAGGCTGTCGGGATCGTGCGGCGCCTGCTCGCGGGGGAACGGGTGACGGCTCGCGGGGAGGTCTTCACGATCGACGACGTCGAGCTCGAGTGGAGACCGCCCGGGACGGTCCCGGTCCTGCTCGG
>CAMLFJ010000448.1 GCA_946479205.1 uncultured bacterium
CGGGGCAAGCTGCGGCGCAAGCTCGACGATCGCGTGGTCGTCGAGGCGGCGGGCGTCGGCTACGAGGTCTTCGTCCCGCCGGTGACCCAGCAGGAGCTGGTGCACGCGAAGGCCGCCGACGGCGACGCGGCCGACGAGGTGGCGCTCGAGATCCACTACCACGCCACCCAGAACCAGCCGAAGCCCGTGCTGATCGGCTTCACCTCGGAGCTCGACCGCGAGTTCTTCGAGAAGCTGATCACCGTGAAGGACGTGGGCCCGATGGTGGCGGCCCGCTCCCTGGCCGCGCCGGTCGGGGAGATCGCGGCGGCCATTGCGCGCCAGGACGAGGGCTATCTCCGCCGCCTGCCCGGTATCGGCCCGCAGAAGGCCAAGAACATCGTGGCGCAGCTCCAGGCCAAGGTGGCCAAGTTCGCGCTGGCCAAGGGCGAAGCGGTGAGCCCGGAGCCGGCTGCGGTCGTCGCGCCCGACGAGGAAGCGCTCCGTGGCATGGTCTTCGACATCCTGGTGAAGCAGCTCGGCTACCGTCCGAGCGAGGCCGCCCCGATCATCGGCGCGGCGCTCGCCCGCCGGCCCGGGGTGACGACCCCCGAGGAGCTGCTCGACGAGATCTATCGTGGCGGCCGAAAGGGCTGACGTGGACGGCGAGATGACCGACGAGGCGCGCGTGATGAGCCGCGTCGCCCTGCCGGAGGAGACCCAGGTCGAGCGCCAGCTCCGGCCCCAGCGGCTCGCCGAGTACGTGGGGCAGCGCGCGGCGGTCGACAGCCTCCGCGTGTCGGTGGAGGCGGCGCGGCGGCGCGGAGAGCCGCTCGACCACGTGCTGCTCTCGGGTCCCCCGGGACTCGGCAAGACCACGCTGGCCACCATCATGGCCAACGAGATGCAGGCCAACATCGTGACCACCGCCGGCCCCTCGCTCGAGCGCGGCGCGGACCTCATGGGCATCCTGACCAACCTCGCCGAGAAGGACGTGCTCTTCATCGACGAGATCCACCGGCTGCCGCGCGTGGTCGAGGAGCTGCTCTACCCGGCGATGGAGGACTTCTCGGTCAACTTCGTGATGGACAAGGGCCTCAACGCCCGCACCATCCGGATCCCGCTGCGGCCCTTCACGATGGTGGGAGCGACCACCCGGCCGGGCATGCTCTCCTCCCCGCTGCGCGAGCGCTTCGGGATCTTCCATCACCTCGACTTCTACTCGGGCGAGGACCTGACCGCGATCATCAACCGCTCCGCGTCCATCCTCGGGGCGCCCATCGTGCCCGGCGGCGCGGAGGCGATCGCCCGGCGCGCGCGGGGGACCCCGCGCATCGCCAACCGCCTGCTGCGGCGCGTGCGCGACTACGCGCAGGTGAAGGCCGACGGCACCGTGACCGCGGAGGTGGCCGGCCGCGCGCTGGACCAGGAGGGCGTGGACGAGGCCGGGCTCGACCGGCTCGACCGGCGCTTTCTCACCGCCATCATCGAGAACTACAAGGGTGGCCCGGTGGGCCTGGAAGCGATCGCCGCCACCATCAACGACGAGGCCGAGACCCTCGCGGAAGTGGTCGAGCCCTTCCTGCTCAAGATCGGCTACGTCGTGCGCAGTCCCACCGGGCGACGCGCCACCCCCGCCGCCTACGCGCACCTGGGCCACGCGTTGCCGGCCTCTCCGGGAGGGCAGGGGCAGCTACCGCTGTGATTCCGCTGGGCAAAATGCTTCTGCTATTCGGGGTCGCGATGGTACTCCTGGGACTGGTCCTGCTCGTCGCGGGACACTTCTCGGGGAAGGTGCCATGGCTCGGACGCTTGCCGGGAGACATCCATATCGAGCGGGGGAGCTGGACGTTCTACTTCCCGCTCGCCACCTGTCTCATCGTCTCCGTCGTCCTGACGCTGCTCTTCTCCCTCTTCGGCCGGCGTTGACGCGGCCCGCGCTCGCTCTGGGCGCGTGCGCGCTCCTCGCGCTGGCCCTGGTCCTCGGCGTGGGCCCGGCCGCGGCCGCCTCCGGGGACATCCGCGTGGCCATCGCGGAGGGACTCCGCGTCGTCGAGGTGGGCGGCGGGCCGATGATGGTGAGCGATCTCGCGGGGCGCGCGGTGGTCGAGGACTCGCCGACCTGGCTCCGCGCCACGTGGAAGACCGGTGCGCTCGAGGTCAGTGGCGGCGGGCGCCGCGTGGACGGCCTGCGGTTGGCCCCCGGCGACGCCGGCTTCCTGCGCTTCAACGGGCGGGAGTACCCGGGCGCGCTGGAGATCGTCCGGAGCGGCGACACGATCACCGTGATCAACGAGCTGCCGCTCGAGGAGTACCTGGCGGGGGCGGTCAAGGCCGAAGCGGGTGACAAGATGCCTCTCGAGATGCTGAAGGCGCAGGCGGTGGTGGCGCGCACCTACGCGGCCTATCATCGCCGGCTGAATGCCGAGAAGTCGTTCCACCTCGTCGCCTCGACGCTGAACCAGCAGTATCTGGGGCGCGTGCCCGCGGATTCTCCGGTGTGGGTGGCGGTGAACGAGACGGTCGGCCAGGTCCTGCTGTGGAACGGCGAGCTGTTCCCCGCCTTCTACCACACCGACAGCGGCGGATACACCGAGGATCCCCGCGTGGTGTTCGCGACGGGGAACATGCCCGCCCTGAAGCCGGTGCGCGTCGAGTTCCCTTCCGGCTCGCCGCATCAGCGCTGGCGCCTCGATCTGCCCCTCGCCGATCTCTCGGCCGCGCTCCTGCGAGGCGGGGTCTCGGTGGGGCGCGTGGTGGCGCTCGACGTCCTCGAGCGCAGCACGTCCCTCCGGGTGGCGCGGATCGCGATCCGCGGCACCGCGGGCACGGTGACCCTTCGGGGCAACGACCTGCGGCGCCTGGTCGGGTACGACACCCTCAAGAGCACGCTCTTCGCGGTGGCGGTGGCGGGGCCGGTGGCCCGCTTCGTCGGCCGCGGCTACGGCCACGGGGTCGGGCTCGACCAGTGGAGCGCCAAGACCATGGCCGACCAGGGCTACAACGCCCAGCAGATCGTCGCCTACTACTACCCGGGCGCGGCGCTCGCCACGCTGCCCGGCGCGCCCGCGACCCGCTGACCACGACGGCCGGCGCGAGCCTCACCTGGGACGAGTTCGCGCGCGTGGACATGCGCGTGGGCGTGGTGGTATCCGCGCAGGAATTCCCCGAGGCGCGGCGGCCCGCCCTCAAGCTCGAGATCGACTTCGGGCCGCTCGGCGTCAGGCGGTCCAGCGCGCAGATCACCGATCACTACGCGCCGGCCGCGCTCGTGGGCCGGCGGGTGGTGGCGGTCGTCAACTTCCCGCCGAAGCGGATCGGGCCGTTCGTCTCCGAGGTGCTCGTGCTCGGCGCGTACAACTCGGCGGGCGAGGTCATTCTTCTTGCGCCGGATCTCGATGTGGAGCCTGGGGCGCGGATCGGGTAGCTCTTGCTCGTGCGGTGCCCCGTCTGGCGTACGCGCGGCGGGGCGTGGGGGGGGGGGGGGGGGGGGGGGGGGGGGGCGCCGGGGGGAGGGCGGGAAAAGCGCGGCGGGGGACCACAAAGTAGTGGTGTAGAGGGCCCGCA
>CAMLFJ010000449.1 GCA_946479205.1 uncultured bacterium
TTGTCTTGGGCCACCGTGGTCGCCTCCGCGCCGAGCAGGACAGCGACCGCCATGACGGCCTTCCGGGTCAGTTTAGACATGGGACGGGACAGGTTCGACATGGGCCCGAGTGTACCGCCAAGCCGCCGTTCTTGTCTCCTGCGGTAAAGTAGGTTCGTGACGCGCCTTCGCCGGGCTTCCGGGTTGACCGCCGCGCTCCTCTGCCTCCTGCTGACCACCGCCGCGGCGCCGCCCGCGCCCCCGGCGGCCGCCGAGCTGCAGGCGCACGTGCTGGCCCTGACCGCGCCGGAGATGGAGGGGCGCGGCTCCGGCACGCCCGGCGGCGCGCGCGCCGCCCGGTACATCGCGGCCGAGCTGGCGCGGATTGGCCTCCAGCCGGGCGGCGCCGCGGGCACCTTCTTCCAGGAGGTTTCCGTGGGCGAGACCACGCGTGCCGGCGCGGGCAGCCGGCTCGCGCCCGCCGGGCCCGCGGCCCAGGCGCTCGCGGTCGGGCACGCGTGGACGCCGCACGGCGGCTCGACCCCCGGCCGGGTATCGGCCGAGCTGGTCTTCGTCGGCCACGACGACTACGCGGGAGTGGACGTGCGCGGACGTATCGCGCTCACGCTGGCGGAGGAGCCCGGGGCGGCGGCGCGGACGTCGCGGCTCGAGAAGCTGATCGCGGCGCGTCGCGCGGGCGCCCAGGCTCTGCTCATCGTCGAGGACACGCTGCCCGCGGTGGCCGCGACCGCGGCACCGGTGGCGTTGCACTCGGGCAGCGTGACGCGCGCGGGCGCCGACGCGCTGCTGTCCGCGGGCGGCAAGAGGCTCGGGGGGCTGGCCCGCGGCGCCACCGGCGCGCGCGTGGAGCTGGACGTGGATCTGGCGCGCGAGCCGCTCCGCGCCGCGAACGTGATCGGCGTGCTGCCTGGGGCCGACCCCGCGCTCGCCCGGGAGGCGGTCGTCATCGGCGCGCACTACGATCATCTCGGGCGCGAGGGCGGGGCGGTCTACCCTGGCGCCGACGACAACGCCTCCGGCACCGCCCTCGTGCTCGGCCTGGCGCGGTCCTTCGCAGCGACGCGGCCACCCCGCACGCTGGTGTTCATCCTCTTCGCGGGCGAGGAGCTCGGGCTGCTCGGGTCCTCGCACCACGTGGGTCGGCCCTCCGCGGTCCCGATCGAGCGCATGGTGGCCATGCTCAACTTCGACATGGTCGGGCGCCTGGACGGCCGGAGCCTCCTCGTCGGCGGCGTGGACACCGGCGCGGGCTTCCGTGCGCTCGTCGAGGCGGCCGGGCGTGGCGTCGGGCTCGATCTCGATCTGCGCGGCGCCGGCGGCGGCGCGTCCGATCATTCCCGGTTCCACGCCGCGGGGGTGCCGGTGCTCTTCTTCCACAGCGGCTCGCACGCGGACTACCACCAGCTGTCGGACACCGCGGAGAAGATCGACGTCGCCGGCATGGCGCGCATCGCCGACCTGGGCGCGCGTGTCGCCACGCGGATCGCGGAGGGCCCGCGCCCGGTGTTCGCGCAGGGCCCCTCGTCCGGGCGGCGGTCCGCGCGCGCCGGGCGAGCCGCGCCGGCCGAGCGCGGGGGCGGTGCCTTCCTCGGGATCGCGGCGGACGGGCGCGCCGGATGGGACGGGGTGCGCCTGAGCTCGGTCATCCCGGGCAGCGCGGCCGAGAAGGCCGGTCTGCGCGCGGGCGACGTGCTGGTGCGCCTGGCCGACACGGGCTTGAACGGCTTCGCGGACCTGCGGGCGCAGCTCGACCGCCACCGGCCCGGTGAGATCGTGCAGCTCGTCTACCTCCGCGAGGGCCTGGATCACGCGGCCTCGGTGACACTCGACGCCCGGCCGTGAGCCTGGCGCTCGCGGTCACCGCCGCGTCGTGCCACCTGCGCAACCTGCGCACGCGCCTGCCGTTCCGCTACGGCGTGGTCACGCTCACGCACTTTCCGCTGCTCCACCTGGCGGTGGACGTGGAGGCGGCCGACGGGCGCCGCGCGCGCGGCGTCGCGGCCGACAATTTGCCGCCGAAGTGGTTCGACAAGGATCCGGCCAAGAGCTTCCGCGATAACGTCACCGACCAGCTCGCGGCCATCCGCGTCGCCCGGGCCGCGTATCTCGACGCGGCCCGGACCCCGCGCCCGGTCTTCGACGTGTGGCGGGAGGCGTATGCGGCCTGCGCGCGGGGCGGTCCCGCGCTCGGGCTCAACGGGCTCACCGCGGCGTTCGGCTCCTCCCTGTTCGAGCGCGCCCTCGCCGACGCGGCCGGGCGTCTGACCGGTCGCGACGTCGTTTCGATGCTGCGCGACGACGTGCTCGGCATCCGCCCCGAGGCGGTGCATCCGGAGCTGACGCGCGCCGACCTGCTCGCGTGGGCGAGCCGCCCGGCGCTCGAGACCGTCGCGGTCCGGCACACCGTGGGCCTGCTCGATCCCATCGTCGCGGGCGACGTGCCGGCCGACGGCTGGCTTCACGACGGCCTGCCCCAGACTCTCGAGGAGTGCGTGCCCGCGCACGGCCTGCGGCACTTCAAGCTGAAGGTCGGCGGCCGGCTCGGCGACGACGTGGACCGCCTCGCCCGCATCGCGGCGACGCTCGACCGGCTGATCGCGGACGACTACCTGGTCACCCTCGACGGCAACGAGCAGTACAAGACGATGGCCGACTTCGCGGCGCTGGTGGAGGCCATCGAGGGGACGCCCGCGCTGGCCCGTCTCTGGCGCTCGACCGCCTTCATCGAGCAGCCGCTCGACCGCGCCATCGCGC
This sequence comes from uncultured bacterium, assembly GCA_946479205.1. The sequence continues at coordinate 2,755 of CAMLFJ010000449.1, forward strand.
TCGACGCCGCCGCCACCGAGGGGCTCGCCGCGCTCGGCCGCCGCGTGCCCATCATCATCGACGAGAGTGACGGCGATCTCGAGGCGTTCCCGCGGGCGCTCGCCCTGGGCTACCGCGGGGTGTCCACCAAGAACTGCAAGGGCATCATGAAGTCGTTCCTCAATCGCTCGCTGGTCGAGCGGCGGAACGCGGGGCGGCCGGGGCCGACGCGCCTCTTCATGAGCGCGGAGGATCTCACCAACGTGCCGGTGGTGCCGGTGCAGCAGGACCTGGCCACCGTCCGTGCCCTCGGCATCACCCACGTCGAGCGCAACGGCCACCACTACGTGCGGGGGCTTGCGCACTGCTCGACGCGCGAGCGCGCCGCCGTGCTCCGTCATCACCCCGACCTCTACACCGGCGACGAGCGCGAGGCGTGGCTGCGCATCGAGAACGGCCGCCTGCGGGTGGGCTCGCTGGCCACTCCGGGCTACGGGGTGGCCTCCGAACCCGATCTCGACGCGATGATCCCACTCGAGCGCTGGACCTTCGACTCGCTCGAAGCGGGCGGATAGGGGCCGCCACCCTCACCCCGGCCCTCTCCCTCACGAGGGAGAGGGAGTTGGTCTCGATACCCTCTCCCCTGAGGGGGAGAAGGCAGGGTGAGGGGCGGGTCAGCCCGCCGCGGCTTCGTCGCGCTCGGTGGCCGCGGCCGCCTCGGCCAGGAGCGTGTACTTGGCGAGCGTGCGGGTGGCGAGCGCGGCGGGCCGGTGGCCGGTGTCGATCCAGCCCAGGAGCTCGTCGA
>CAMLFJ010000450.1 GCA_946479205.1 uncultured bacterium
GAGGAGGGTCAACTCCTGCGCTTGCTCGGCGACATCGCGGCCCATCCCGACCGCGGCGAGGTCGATACCGCGGAGGCGCACTATCGCCAGGCCCTGGCCCTGGCCGAGGAGCTGGGCCTGCGCCCGCTCGTGGCCCGCTGCCACCTCGGGCTGGGCGCGCTCCACCGGCGCGGGGGCACGCGGCAGGAAGCGCGGGAGCACCTCACGACGGCGGTGACGATGTTCGGCGAGATGGAGATGCGGTACTGGCGGGAGCGGGCGGAGGCGGAGCTGAAGAACCTTCTACACTAGTCTCCACCGCGCCGAAGCCGCCTGAGCGAGGGCGCCAGCACCAGCAACACCGCCAGGCCCAGGATCACCGCGCTCACCGGGCGCGTCACGAACACGCTCAGGTCGTTGCCGTGCGCGACCATGCTGGTGAGAAAGTACTGCTCGGCCATCGGCCCGAGGATCACGCCCATGACCAGCGGCGGGATCGGCAGGTCGTGGCGGCGCATGAAGAAGCCGAGCACCCCGAAGAGCATCGTCAGCCAGACGTCGGCCATGTCGTTGCGCAGCGCGAAGGCCCCGATGAAGCAGAAGACCACGATCAGGGTGTTCAGGATGGGCGCGGGCACCCGCATCAGGGTGGCGAAGAACATCGCGGCCAGGAACCCGAAGGCCACCATCAGGATATTGGCCAGGATCATCCCCGCGAAGAGCGTGTAGACCTGCTCCGGCTGCTTGGTGAAGAGCAGCGGCCCCGGCTGGATGCCGTGGATGAGGAACGCGCCCATCATCACCGCGGTGGCCGCGCTGCCCGGGATGCCGAGCGTGAGCAGGTGGATCATGGCGCCGCCGGTGGAGCCGTTCACGCTGCTCTCGGAGGCGACCAGCGCGCCCGCGTGGCCGCGGCCGAAGAGCTCGGGCGTCTTCGAGAACTGCTTCTCGAGCCCGTAGGACACGAAGGACGACACGGTCGCCCCCGCCCCCGCGAGGCCGCCTACCGCGATGCCCACCAGCGTGCCGCGCGCCAGCGGCCAGCGCAGCGGCCACAGATCCAGCAGCGGGAGCCGCGGTACCGTCCGCCCCTGCCCTCGCGCGGAGGTCACCCCGGGCTGCGCGGTGACGATCTGCTCCAGCACCTCGCCGATCGCGAAGAGGCCGATCAGCACGGTGACGAAGTCCACCCCGGTCGTGAGGAACGGCACGCCGAAGACGAAGCGCTCGACGCCGTACTGGGCCTCGGTGCCGACGGTGCCCAGGAACATGCCCGCGAAGAGCGAGATCAGCGCGGCGGGCAGCGAGGACTGGTTGAGCACCGAGACCCCGGCGAGGCCGAAGACCACCACCGAGAAGAACTCCACGCTCGACAGCGTCAGCGCGAAGCGGGCGAAGGGCGGCGCGAAGAAGGCCAGGAAGAGCGCGCTCACGAGGCCGCCCACCGCGGAGGACATGATGGCCAGCCCGAGCGCGTACTGGGTGCGCCCCTGCTGGCTCAGCTGGTAGCCCTCCCAGGTGGTGGGCACGTTCATGGGATCGCCCGGGATGTTGAACAGGATGCCGGTGATCGAGCCGCCGAAGACGCCGCCGCAGTAGACCCCGATCATGAGCAGCAGCGCGGGGACGATGCCCATGAGGTAGGTGAACGGCAGCACCAGCACGATCGAGTTGAGCATGGTGATGCCGGGCAGCGCGCCGGCCAGGATGCCGATGACCAGGCCGAGCGCGATCATGCCCAGGTTCAGCGGCTGCAGCGCGTGCTGGAACCCGATGCCCAGGCCGAGAACGCTCTCGATCACCGGCGCGAGCTCAGAAGATGCCCAGGGCGCGGTAGAGCGCCAGCGTAGCGCGTTCGAACGGGCCGTCGCCCTTGGGGAACGGCAGGTAGACGAGCTTGATGAACGCGTAGAGCAGGATCACGGTGCCAAGCAGCGCGGTGGCCGCGATGCCCGGCGCGCCCCGGGCGCCCGCCACCACCATGAACGCCACGATGAAGGCGGCGGTGGCCAGCGCGAAGCCGAGCCGCGGCGCCGCGATCACGTAGGCGAGGATGCACGCCATGCCGAGGGCGAGGCGGACGGCGGACACGCGCGGCAGGGCCGCCGGAGCCGCGGCGTCACCCGATCCGGCTCGGCGCTCCTCGCGGAGCTTCAGCAGGCAGGCCAGGCCCAGGCCGATCAGGACCAGGCGCGGCCAGAAACCGGGGCCGAGCTGGCCGCGCGGCACCATGGCGTCGAGCGGCCAGGTCGAGGCGAAGAGCAGCGCCGAGCCCAGCACGCCCGCCAGCAGGGCGGCGACGCGCGCGCGCGAGGCCATGCTACTGCCGCAGGCCGAACTCCTTGACCAGGCGCTCGAGCGTGGTCACCTCGCCGCCCACCCACTTCGTGAAGTCCGCGGGGCCCTGGTAGGAGTCGGGGCGGAAGTACCATTCCTCGGCGAACTTCTTCCACTCCGGGGTCTCCATCGCCTTGTGGAACGCGTCGCCGAGGATCTTGACGCGCTCGGGCGGCGTGCCCTTCCTCGCGACGACCCCGCGGAACTGGGGCAGCGTGATGTCGAGCCCCAGCTCCTTGGAGGCGGGCACGTCCGGGAAGGCGGGATGCCGCCGCTCCGCGAAGATGATCAGCGGCCGGAGCTGGCCGGCCTTGAGATACTGCAGCACGTCGCCGGCCTGCTCGTAGAGGACCTCGGTGTGCCCGCCGAGCGCCGCCGCGTACCGCTCGCCCGGCTTGGGATACGGCACCGTGATCATCTTGTACCCGCGCTTCTCGAGGAACTTCACGGTCACGTCGTCCACCGTGCCGAAGCCGGTCGCGCCCACGCGCAGCTTGCCCGGATTGGCCTCCGCGTGCTTGAACAGCTCCTGGATCGTCTTGAACGGGCTCTCCGCGCGCACGAACAGGAAGGAGTCGGCCACCTGCGTGCGCGTGATCCACTCCAGATCGTCCACCTTGTAGCGCGCCAGGCCCATCGGCAGCGTCATGAGCGTGTCCTGGATGTAGGTCGCGAGCGTGTAGCCGTCGGGCTTGCCCGACAGGACCTGGGCGAGCCCGGTATTGCCGGAGGCGCCCGGCACGTTCGAGGCGGGCAGCGCCACCCCCAGCAGCGGCTGGCTCAGGGAGCCGAGCTGCCGCGCCATCGCGTCGGCGCCGCCACCCGCGCCCCAGGTGACCATGAAGTCGATCGGGCGCGACGGATACTTCTCCTGCGCGGCCGCCGGCGCGGCCAGGAGCCCCAGGGCCAGGGTCACGAGCACGATGCGTCTCATTGCGTCTCCTATCGCTTGAGGAGCAGGGCCAGGCCGCTGGTCAGGAGCAGGACGCGGATCACGAGCTGGAAGGCGCGCTGCGAGAGCCCGGTCTGGATGCGCCCGCCCACGTAGAGCCCGGCGCCCGCGATCGGGACCGCGGCGAGCAGATACCCGAGTGTCTGGCGGTGGTAGAGGCCGGCGGCGATGAACGCGGCCAGTCGCACGCCGCCGTCGATCAGGAAGTTCATCGCGAACGTGGCCCGGAAGACGCTTCGCTCGAGCCCGCGCAGGTTGAGAT
>CAMLFJ010000451.1 GCA_946479205.1 uncultured bacterium
CACCCGGTCCCCCACCCGCACCCGCAATTCGGTTCCCCGCGGCAGCACCAGGTCCGTCCGCGATCCGAAGCGGATCAGCCCGTACCGCTCGCCGGCCCGCAGCGTGTCGCCCGGCCGCGCCCGGCACACGATGCGCCGGGCCAGCACCCCCGAGATCTGCGTCACGGTCAGGCGGGCGCGGTCCCCGTCCAGGCTCATCGCGCACCGCTCGTTCTGCTCCGACGCCTCCGGCCGGTAGGCCGCCAGGAAGCTCCCCGCCACGTACTCCACGGTCTTCACCAGGCCGCCGATCGGCGCGCGGTTGACGTGCACGTCCAGCGGCGACAGGAAGATCGACACGCGGACCGCCGGGCCGACCCACGGATCCACCGCTTCGGTGATCACCATCACGCGCCCGTCGGCGGGGGCCAGCACCGCCCCCGGCATCCCGGGCGCGGTCCGCTCGGGATCCCGGAAGAATCCCAGGAAGGCCAGCGCCACCACCGCGCACACCGCCGCCGCGACCACCCAGCCCATCGCGGCCATGATCCCGGCGGCCGCCGCGGGAGGCAGGATGAACGGCCACCCCTCCGCGGCTACCGGAAGGCGCACGCGATCCTCCGCGGCGCCGCCGCCTCGATCACTCCCGCGGCGGCTTGATCCACGCCATCATCTTGCGCAGCCGGCCGCCGACCTCCTCGATCCCGTGCTCGGCGTCCCGCTTGCGCATGGCGAGGAATCCCGCGCGGTGCGCCTGGTTCTCCAGCACCCACTCGCGCGCGAACTGGCCGGACTGGATCTCGGAGAGGATCTTCTTCATCTCCAGCTTGGTCCGGTCGTCGATGATGCGCGGCCCGCGCGTGTAGTCGCCGTACTCCGCGGTGTCGGACACCGAGTACCGCATGTAGGCGAGGCCGCCCTGGTAGAAGAGGTCCACGATCAGCTTCATCTCGTGCATGCACTCGAAGTAGGCGACCTCGGGCTGGTAGCCCGCCTCGACGAGGGTCTCGTAGGCGGCCTTGATCAGGTGCGACACGCCGCCGCAGAGGGTCGTCTGCTCCCCGAAGAGATCGGTCTCGGTCTCTTCCTTGAAAGTGGTCTCGATCACTCCCGCGCGGGTGCAGCCGACGCCCTTGCCGTAGGCCAGGGCCAGGTCGCGGGCCTTGCCCGAGACGTCCTGGTAGACCGCGACCAGCCCGGGCACGCCCGGGCCCTGGGTGAAGAGGTCACGCATGACGTGGCCGGGGGCCTTGGGGGCGATCATCGAGACGTCCACGTCGGCGGGCGGCACCACCTGGTTGAAGTGGATGTTGAAGCCGTGGGCGAACATCAGCATCTTGCCCTTCGTCATCACGCCCTTGATCGACTCCTCGAAGACCTGCCGCTGGGTCTGGTCGGGCAGCAGGATCATCACGATGTCGCCCGCGGCGGCCGCGTCGTTCACGGTGGTGACCTTGAGCCCGTCCTTCTCGGCCCGGGCCCAGCTCTTCGAGCCCTTGTAGAGGCCGACCACCACGTTCTGGCCGGAGTCCTTCAGGTTCAAGGCGTGGGCGTGCCCCTGGCTGCCGTAGCCGATGATGGCGACGGTCTTGCCGCGCAGCAGGCCCAGGTCAGCGTCCTGGTCGTAGAAGATCTTGGCCGGCATGGTTCCTCGTGCCTTTCTTTCGCTGTCCTTCGTTGGAAATCAGTCCGCGAACCCGACCACCTTCGGATCGTCGTTGGGCGGACGCGGGGTCTCGCGGGACTTGCCGAGCCGCTCCTCCACCTTGCGCAGGCGGGTCTTCGGGCCCCGCGCGATGGCCACCTTGCCGGTGCGGACGATCTCCTGGATCCCGAAGGGTCGCAGGAGATCGATGATGCCCTCGATCTTGGTCTCCTCGCCGGTGATCTCGAGGGTATAGGCGCTGGGCGTCACGTCCACCACCTTGGCCCGGAAGATGTCGCCGAGGCGGAGAATCTCGGCGCGATTCGCCGGCTCCGCGTTGACCTTCAGCAGGAGCATCTCGCGCTCCACGTGGTTCTCCTCGCTGAGGTCGGTGACCTTGATGACGTCGATCAGCTTGTGCAGCTGCTTGATGACCTGCTCGATGATGAACGGCTCCCCGCGCACCACCAGCGTCATGCGCGAGACCGACGGATCGAGGGTCTCCCCGACCGAGAGGCTCTCGATGTTGTACCCCCGGGCCGAGAACAGTCCGGCCACGCGAGACAGCACGCCGAACTTGTTCTCCACCAGCACCGCGATCGTATGCTTGTTCGTGTCGGCCACGGCGCGCTCCTAGAACCCGGTCTGGGACTTGGCGGCTTTGTCCGCTGCCTCGCGGGACGGCGGCGAGAGGATCATGTCCTTGTTGGCGCCGCCCGCCGGCACCATGGGGAACACGCACTCGTCCTTGTCCACGCAGACGTCCAGGACCACCGGGGCCGGCGTGCTCAGCATCTTCTCGAGCGCGGGCACCACCTCGCTCGGCTTGGTCACCCGGAGCCCCACGCAGCCGTACGCCTCCGCGAGCTTGACCCAGTCCGGAATGCCGGGCAGGTCGATCGCGAAGTAGCGCTCCTTGTAGATGATCCGCTGCCACTGCCGCACCATCCCGTGCCCGCTGTTGTTGATGATGACCGTCTTGACCGGGAGGTTCTCGGTGAAGCAGGTCGCCAGCTCCTGGCTGTTCATCGCGAAGGAGCCGTCGCCGTCGATGTTGACCACCAGCTTGCCCGGGTGCGCGGCCTGCACCCCCATCGCGGTGGGCAGCCCGTAGCCCATCGTCCCGAGCCCGCCCGAGGTGCACCACCGCCGCGGGTGCTTGAAGCGGTAGTACTGGGCGGCCCACATCTGGTGCTGACCCACCCCGGTGACCACGTAGGCCTCGCCCTGGGTCAGGTTCGACAGCTCCTGGATGACGTACTGCGGCTTGATCACGTCGTCGTCCCAGTCGTAGCGCAGCGGGAAGTCGCGCTTCCAGTCCGCGATCTGCGCGGCCCACTGCCGGCGGCCTTCGGTCACCGCGGCGGGCACCCCGTCCTTCAGCTCCTCCCGCACCGCCTCGACCAGGCGGCGCAGCACGCGCTTGCAGTCGCCCACGATCGGGATGTCGACCTTGATGTTCTTGGAGATCGACGAGGGATCGATGTCGATGTGGATGATCTCCGCGTTCGGCGAGAACGCGTCCACCCGCCCGGTCACCCGGTCGTCGAAGCGCGCGGCCACCGCCACCAGGCAGTCGGAGTGGTGCACCGCCATGTTGGCGTAGTAGGTGCCGTGCATCCCGAGCATGTCGAGCGAGAGCGGATCGGCCATCGGGAACGAGCCCAGGCCCATGAGGGTCTGGGTGAGCGGGATCTGGGTCAGGTCCGCCAGCTCCCGCAGCTCGGGCGAGGCGTCCGAGGCGATCGCGCCCCCGCCCACGTAGAGCACCGGCCGCTTGGCCCGCACCATCGAGCGGGCCGCCTTCTTGATCTGCCCGGGATGGCCCTCGTAGGTCGGGTTGTACGAGCGCAGGTGCACGCGCTCCGGGTACTCGAAGGTCCACTCCTTGACCAGGATGTCCTT
>CAMLFJ010000452.1 GCA_946479205.1 uncultured bacterium
CCCCGGCTCACGTGCTTGTACTCGAGGCGCGGCCCGAGGGTCAGCTCCGCCGCCGGCGTGGTGGTGGAGGCCGCCAGGACCAGCGCGACCGCCAGCCCGATCCGTCTCGCGCTCATCGCCATCTCCAGGAGACGCCGCCGTAGAACGAGCGGCCGTCGCCGGGGAAGAAGAAGCGACGGTTCGCGTCGTCCGTCGCCACCGCCCCCGAGTAGGTGGTGTCGGCCAGGTTCCGGGCCTCGAAGAACACGCCGATCCCGGTCGGCTTGTGCTCGAAGCCCGCCTTGAAGTTCACGAGCGTGTAGGGGTCGTTGCGCGCGTCGTTCTCGCTGTTGACGAAGTAGCCCTTGGGCACGATGTCGAGGCCGGGCGCCATCCAGAACCCGGAGCCGTGATCATAGCGCAGCTCGGTCTGGATGAAGTGGCGCGGCGCGCCGGGCAGGTCGTTGTCGCCGAAGTTGACGTCGTTCACGAACACGAAGCGCGACCAGGTATATCCGGCGCGCGCCCGCAGCGTGTCGCCGGTGCGGCCGAGGCCCATCCGCGACAGGAGATCCTTGACCAGGAGCAGGTCCACGCCCGCCTCGACGCCGGTGTGGCGCGACCGGTCGATGTTGCGGTAGCGCGGGATCGTGAACGCGGCGCCCGGGAAGGGCTGGACGTTCACGTTCTGGATCTCGTCCCACAGCTCGGCGTCGTAGACCGCCACGTCCCAGGCGAGCCGCTCGCCCACGGTGCCGCGGGTGCCCACCTCGAACTGCCAGGACTTCTGGGCCGCGAGCTGGCCCAGGTTGCCGCCGAGCTGGCCGGGCGCGGTCAGCTCGAGGAGCGCGGGCGGCTCGTAGGCGTGGCTGGCGTTGCCGAAGACCTGGACGTTCGGCGCCACCTTCCAGACGAAGCCGGCCCGCGGCGAGGCCGAGAAGAAGTCCACCGCGTCGGACTGGTTGCCGTCCGCCCCGAAGCGATCGCGAACCTCCCGGGTCGCATAGTTGACCCGGCCGCCCGCCACCGCGCTGAAGGTGGAGGTGAGGTCGAGCTGCTCCTCCAGATAGCCCGCGACGTTGTTGGCGATGTTGAACTGGTCCTTGGTCTTGGCCCCGCGGTTGCCCAGGTTGTTGGCGAAGTTGACGTCGATCTGGCGGGTGCCGAAGAACTGGAAGCCCGCGGTGAGCCGGCTGGCCAGGCCGAGGAAGGGCGCGGTCAGCACGTAGCGCAGCTCGGTGCCGTAGCTATAGGTCGTGTCGTCGATGATCGCGAACGACAGCGGATGATCCATGTCCTGGTAGTTGAGCTGGGTGGACCACTCGAGCACCTGGTTCTCGCTCAGCGGGGTGCGGACGGTCAGGGCTCCCCGGGTGTAGTTGTAGTTGCGCTCCTCGTGAAACGCGCTGCTGGCCGGGTTGCGCTGGCGGGGATTGCGGTCCATCTCCGGCTGGGTGAGGGCGCCGGGGAGGTTCTCCTCGCTCCGGACGTAGCCGAGGTCGAGGCGCACCGTGGTGCCCCCGGCGAGCCGATAGCCGAGGCTCGCGTAGGCGCGGCGCCGGGTCTGGTCGCCGTGCTGCCGGTAGCCGTTCAGCTCCGTGTCGCTGAGGCCGACGTAGAGGTCGAAGGGTCCATAGACCTGGCCGGTGCCGACATAATTCTTGAGAAAGCCGAACGAGCCGGCCTCGCTCCGCAGCTCGATGAGCGGGGTGTCGTAGCCGGTCTTCGTGACGAGGTTGATGGCCCCGCCCAGGGTGTAGCCGCCGAAGCGCAGGGCGTTGGCGCCCTTGTACACCTCGATCCGCTTCGTGGTGAGCAGCTCGAGCGACTCGAAGTCGCCGAACCCGTCGGCGTTGCCGTACGGGAAGCCGTCGATCAGGATGTTGAGGCCGCGCAGGTGGAAGTTGCTGCGGAGGCCGGAGCCGCGGATCGAGATCTGGCTCTCGTCGGCCGCGCCGAAGCGGGGCTGCACGAACACGCCCGGCACGAAGTCGAGCGCGTCCTTGAGATTGGCCCCGCGGGACTGCTCGATCTTCTCCTGGCCGACCACCTCGGTGCCGCCCGGCACGCGGCGCAGCTCCTCGCGGGCTTCGGTCTCGGTCCGTGTGCGCTCGTCGGGGGAGCGGCTGCCCTCCACGACCACCGGCGGCAACGTGGTCTCCGGCCGGGGCTGGGCCCTCGCGACGAGGGGGGTGAGCGCGACGCCGAGAGCCAGCCCAAGGGCCAGCACTCGGGCCGGGATGACGATGGGACGCATGGATCTCCTCTACTGAGTGAGCCGGAATTCGACGGGGAGCAGAACCCACATGGCCACCGCGTCGGCGCCGCGGCGGGCCGGCTCGAAGCGCCAGCGCCGCACCGCCTCCATCGCGGCCTGATCGAGATCGGGGTGACCGGCGGAGTGCTCCACGAGCAGGTCGCCGATGCGGCCGTCCGCCAGGACGTGCACGCGGAGCATCGTGGTGCCCTGAATGCCGAGACGGCGCGGCGCGGACGGATAGGCGGGGCGGACCTGGTAGCCGCCCTGCGGCCGCGCGGTCCGGGTGACGCCCTCCGGCGCCGTGGCGGGCGGCTTCGCGGCCACGATGGGCGCCGAGGCCGGAAGCGCGATCGTGGTGCCGCTTGACGGGCCCGGAGCCGGCGCGGGCTCGCTGATCGCGGGCAGGGTCGCAGCCACCACGGCCGGGGCGGGCGCGGTCTCCGCGGGCGCGGGCGCCGGGGTCGGGGCCGGCACGACCGGCTGCGGGGCGGGCTCCTCGATCTTCGCGGCGGCGACCTCCCGCGGCCGCGGGGGCTCCGGTCGCCGGATCGGAGTCGCGCGCTCACGGCGGGGCGGCGCGACGGGCGCCGGATCTCGCGGGGGCTCGACGGCCTCGAGCGTGACGAGCTGCACGGGGAGCACCGGCGGCTGCAGCGCCACCACGCTGGTCACCCATGACTGCCCCAGGATGAGACCGGTGACCAGCCCCACGTGGAGCAGGCAGGACAGGCCGATCGGCATCGCACGCGACCACGACAGCTCGTTGAGCACGAACGCTTCCCTCCAGAGGAGCCAGGATTGGAACCGCGACGACCGGGATTTCCCACTCGTGGCCGCTACGCACGAAGCGCGCGGGGCACGGGAAACCGCGGGGAGCTACAGGATCGCGGAGGGAGGAGCGCGCCCCTGGTCGGGGCTGAGGAAGCGGGTCGGCGTGGAAGCCGGCGGAGCGGCCTCCGCCCGGCCGACGATGGGGAACATGACGGACGAGAGCTCGGGATCGTCCACCTGGACGGCCGCCAGATGGGCGGACGCCGCGGCGACCGTGCACTCTTCCTGCTGCTTCGGATCGAACCCGTGGTGCACCGAGTGCAACGCGTTCTCGAACGCGAAGACGCAGAGGAGCACGGCGAGCGTCACGACCAGGGCCCGTCGCGGCCGATGCCAGGCGGTCAGCCCCACGAGCGCGAGCGCGGCGGCCAGGTACCAGGGCAGCGCGGGCGGGGCGGGGGCGGCGCTCAGGATCGGGACGATCGCGGGAGCCAGGGC
>CAMLFJ010000453.1 GCA_946479205.1 uncultured bacterium
CGCTCGCCGACGCCGTCGGCCGTCTCCGCCCCGGCATGAAGGTGCTGCTCGCCCCGGGATGCGGCGATCCTACCGCGCTCGTCGCCGAGATCCTGCGGCAGGCCGACCGGCTGGCGCCGCTCACCTTGATGGGCGGGCTCCGGCTCGACGACTATCCGTTCGGCGCGCCCGCCTACGCGGGCAAGATCCGCTTTGCGACCTGGCACATGTCCACCCGCCTCGCCGCCGCGGCGGCGCGAGGCGACGTGGACTTCGTCCCCGCGCGCTACTACGACACGGTGACCCTGTTCGCGGCGGGCGGGCCGTGGGCGCCCGACGCGGTGCTGGTGCACACGGCGCCCCCGGACCGCGGCGGGTATCTCTCCCTCGGGGTTTCGGTGAGCTACCTGCTGCCCGCGGCGCGCCGGGCCCCCCTCGTGATCGCCCAGGTCAACCCGCGGATGCCGCGCACGCTGGGCCAGGCCTTCCTGCACCGCTCGCAGGTGGACGTGTGGACGGCGGTGGATCAGCCGCTGCTCGAGTACCCGCCGACGCCGGTCGGGGACGTGGAGCGGCGCATCGCCGGGCACGTGGCCGAGCTGGTCCCGGACGGGGCGACGCTCCAGGTCGGCGTGGGCTCCATCCCCCAGGCGGTGATGGAGGCGCTCGCGGGCAAGAAGGACCTGGGCGTGCACTCGCTCCTGGTCGAGCACATGCTGCCGCTGGTGCGCAGCGGCGTGATCACGAACGCGCGCAAGCGCCTGCACCCGGGCCGCATGGACGTGGGCGAGATCATGGGCACCGCCGCGCTCTTCGAGTGGAGCCACGAGAACCCGCTCGTGAACATGGAGCCCTCCGACCTGGTGCACGATCCGGAGGTGGTGGGCGCCCTCGGCGACTTCGTCTCGGTGAACTCGGCGCTCGAGGTGGATCTGCTCGGCCAGGTGAACGCGGAGAGCGTGGACGGCCGGCAGGTGACCGGCATCGGCGGCCAGTTCGACTTCGTGCTGGGGGCGGCGCGGGCGGAAGGGGGCCGGTCCATCATCGCGCTGCCCGCCACCGCGAGCCGGGGGACGGTGTCCCGCATCGTGGCCCGCCTCGCCGCGGGCGCCCGGGTGACCACCCCGCGGTTTCTCGTGGACTACGTGGTGACCGAGCACGGGGTGGCGGCGCTGCGCGGAAAAAGCGACGCCGGGCGGGCGCGGGAGCTGCTCCACGTCGCCGACCCGGCGTTCCGGGACCGCATCGAGCGCGAGATCAGGCCTTGAGCTTGTCGATCTCGGTGAAGATCTCCTGATCCTCGGGGAAGCGGAAGGTGACCTGGTTGTCGTAGATCATCTTCTCGTCGGCCTCGACGGTGAAGATGCCCCCGGCGCCTTCCCGCAGCTCGGAGTCGATGCCGTACTTACTCTTGATGGCGGCCTGCAAACTGGAGGCCTGGGGGAGATAGTTTCACTCGCCGCAGTACGTGATCCGGATGTGCATCCGAGTCCTCCTTTGCACCAGGTTTGCGCCGGGCTGGCGCGTATGATACGAACGCCCGCGGAGCCTGTCAAATGACCCGACACCTTCTGATCGATACCGACCCCGGCATCGACGACGCCCTCGCGATCCTGCTCGCCCTGCGCTCGGCCGACGCGCGCGTCGAAGCGGTCACCACCGTCGCGGGCAACGTCGCGGTGGAGCTCGCGACCGCGAATGCCGGGCGCATCCTCGCGGTCGCCGCGCCCGATCCGCCGCCGTCCCTGGCCGCGGGCGCCGCCGCCCCGCTCAAGCGCACGCTGATCACCGCGCACCAAGTGCACGGCCAGGACGGGCTCGGCAACCTCGAGCGCTTCGTGGAGCCCGACGGGCGACCCCGCTACCCGGAGCCGCCCTGCCCCCTTGAGATGCGATCGGGGCCCGAAGTGATTCTGGACGCGGCGGACCGGTGGGGCGCCGAGCTGACCATCGTGGCCCTGGGGCCGCTGACCAACGTGGCCCTGGCACTCCAGCAGGACCCCCGCCGGCTCGGGCGGGCGGGACGCATCGTGGTCATGGGCGGCGCGATCGCGGTGGCGGGCAACATCACCCCGGCCGCCGAGTTCAACTTCTACGTGGATCCGGAGGCGGCCGCCGCGGTGCTGGACGCGGGCCTCCCGGTGGAGCTGGTCCCGCTCGACGTGACTCGCCGGGTGGTGCTCGCCCAGGCCGCGCTCACCGAGCGACTGCTCCGCTGCTCCGACCGGGTCGCCCGCTTCATCCTGGACTTCACCCTGCACGGCTTTGCCTTCGGCGAGGAGCGGGAGGGCGGCGGTATCGTGCTCCACGACCCGCTGGCGATGGCCGTGGCCCTCGATCCCTCCCTGGTCACCTTCGACCCGCTCCACGTCGAGATCGAATGCGACGGCAAGCTCACGCGCGGTCTCTCGCTGGCCGATCGCCGCGAGATTCCGTCGCACCGCAAGCGCGGGGCCACCTGCCGGGTGGCGGTCGAGGTGGACGCCGAGCGCGTGCTGCGGATGGTTCTGGAACGCCTGTGCCCCGTCTCTGCGTGATCGGCTCCGCGAACGTCGACTTCACGGTGGCGCTGCCGCGCCTGCCCCGGGTGGGGGAGACGGTCTCCTCGGGCACGCTGCTGGTGAACCGGGGCGGCAAGGGCGCCAACCAGGCGGTGGCGGCGCGGCGCCTGGGGGCCGATGTGCGGCTGATCGGCTGCGTGGGCGACGACGACTCGGGCGCCGACATCCGCCGGGGCCTCCTGGAGCAGGGCATCGGCGTGGACGGGCTCGTGACCACGCCCGACGCGGCCACCGGCACCGCGCTGATCTTCGTGGATCGCGAGGGACACAACCAGATCGGCGTCGCCCCGGGAGCGAATCACCGGTTGACCGTCGACATGGCGCGGCAGGGGGAGGCCGCGCTGCGCTGGGCCCAGGTCGTCCTCTGCCAGCTGGAGGTCCCGGTGCCGGTGGTGCGCTGGGCCCTCGAGACGGCGCGGCGGCACGGCGTCACCACCGTGCTGAACCCGGCGCCGGTGCAGGAGCTATCCGACGAGATGCTCGGCCTGGTGGACTACCTCACGCCCAACGCGGGAGAGGTGCTGGCGCTGACCGGCATCGAGGTGTCCGATCCCGAGTCGGGCCGTCAGGCGGCGGCCCGGCTGGTCGCCCGCGGCGCGGGCACCGTGATCATCACCCTGGGCGAGCAGGGTGCGCTCGTGTGCGACGGCAACTCGGTCGTGCACTACGAGGCCTTCCCGGTGGAGGCGGTGGACACCACCGGCGCGGGCGATGCCTTCAACGGCGCCCTCGCGGTCGGCCTCGCCGCCGGGGGCAGCCTCGAGCAGATCATCCCGCTGGCGAGCGCAACCGCCGCCCTGACCTCTACCCGCCGCGGCGCCCAGGACGCGCTCCCGACCCGCGCCGACGTCGAACGTTTCCTCCAATCCCTCCGCGGCACCTAGCCTGGGGTCAGGTCTTGAATTACGACATTTCCGCGCCAGCGTCGACACCGAACGCGAGAAAAATGTCGTAATTCAAGACCTGAC
>CAMLFJ010000454.1 GCA_946479205.1 uncultured bacterium
GTGTAGAGGAGCTGCTTGGCGTACTTCCACTCGTAGAGCGCCTTGCCCTCGTCGAGCCCCTCGTAGCACTGCAGGCGAATGAGATGCCGCCCCGTCACCTCGGCGAGCGTCTTGGCCAGCTCCGTCTTGCCCACCCCGGCCGGCCCCTCGATGAGCACGGGACGCCCCATGCGCGCGGCGAGGAAGACCACGGTGGAGATGCGGCGGTTGGCGATGTAGCGGGCGTTCTTGAACTGCTGCTGGACGTCCTCGACGGACTGAAACATGGCGGCTCCCTGAGTGAGAATTGGGCGCCAGTGTAGCACAACGGCCGCGGCGGTTGGCGGCCCGGCCCCGACGGTGGGACACTCGGACCATGGCCCCGACCCCGGCGCCCGAGGAAACCGCCCGCGCGCGCGTCTACCACCGCCGCCAGCTCGCGCTCTCCCTCCTCGGACTGGTCCTCTTCGTCTCCTACCTCCTCCTGCTCATCGAGACGCGGGCGGCCGCGCATCTCGCGCGATTCGTGGCGCGGTGGACCACCACGTGGTGGCTCGAGCTCGCGGTCGCGGTGATCGTGTTGGCCGGCGCGTACCGGCTGCTCACCTTGCCGCTCCAGTGGCTCGGCGGGTACTGGCTGCCGCGCCGCTACGGGCTGCTGCACCAGCCGCTCCGCCGCTGGCTCTGGGACGCGGCGAAGGCGGCGCTCATCGGCGCCGCGCTCGGCCTGCTCGCGGTCCTGACCGTCTACGCGCTGCTGCGGGTGACGCCCTGGTGGTGGCTCTGGGGCGCCGCGATCTTCCTGGCCGGCTACACCCTGCTCACCCTCGTCGCGCCGATCTGGCTCGTGCCGCTCTTCTATCGCCTCACCCCGTTGCCCGACGGGGACCTGCGCGCGCGGCTGCTCGCGCTCGCCCGCCGGGTCGGCGTACCGGTCACCGGCGTGTTCGTGGTGGATCAGTCGCGCAAGAGCCGCACCGCGAACGCGGCGGTGACCGGCCTCGGCCGCACCCGGCGGATCCTGCTCTTCGACACCCTGCTCGACCAGTTCACCGCCGAGGAGATCGAGGCGGTGCTCGCGCACGAGCTGGCCCACCAGCTTCACGGCGACATCCGCCGCGGGCTCCTGGTCCAGGGCGCCCTGACCCTCGTCACGTTCTGGATCGCGGACCGCGCGCTGCGGGGAGGCGCCGGCTGGCTCGGTCTCACGGGCCCCGCGGACATTGCGGGGCTGCCGCTCTTCGGCCTGATCCTGGTGCTCGTGAGCCTCGCCGCGCTGCCCGTCGCCAACGGCTGGTCGCGCCGGGTCGAGTGGCAGGCCGACCGGTTCGCGCTCGAGACCATCCCGGATCCGCGCGCCTTCATCGGGTCCATGGAGCGACTGGCCACGCTCAACCTGGCCGAGCGCGAGCCCCATCGCCTCGAGGAGCTCTTCCTCTATTCCCACCCCGCGATCGAGCGCCGGATCGCCCACGCGCGACAATTTCTCCATGGACTGACCTGACAGTGTGTCGGGGCGGTATCGCTGGCTCGTCCCCGGATCCTTCACGGTACCCGGTAAATGGTTGTTATACATGGTATTATTGAATCGGTAGCCATGGCACTTCGCTTGCTTGGTACGCAGGGACACTTGAACGCGTGCCAGCAATGGGGAGCCGAGACGATCTCGCAATGGCCCGAGTCAACAATCGCGGACTAGGCGGCGCCACGTCGCTCATCCGTCACCTGCAGATTCTCCGCACGGTGACCGAGGCGGTGAGCCGCTCGCTCGATCTCAACGAGGTCATCCAGAAGTCGCTGGGCGCCCTCACCCACGTGACCGGCCACGAGATCGCGAGCCTCCATCTCGTCTCCTCCGACGGCAAGACGCTCCTGCTGCGCGGCGAGCGAGGCCTCTCCGATCGCCTGCGCGAGGTCAACGAGATGCTGCCGATCGGCCAGGGTCTCATCGGCCGGGTGGCCGCCTCCGGCCGCGTGCGCCGCGTGGACGACGCCGGGCGCGCGAACGACCTGCTGCCCGCGGCGCGGGCCGCGGTGAGCGCCGACGGCATCCGCGGGTTCCTCTGCGTGCCGATCCGGGCGCGTCACCGGATCCTGGGCACCCTCTCGCTCGGCCGGCAGACCGAGGACCGCTTCAGCAACGAGGAGGTCGCGCTGCTCGAGTCGAGCGCCGACCAGATCGGGCTGGCCCTCGACAACGCGCGCCTCTACACCGAGACGCGCCTGCAGCTCGAGGAGCTGCGGCGCTCCCACACCGACGTGGTGCGGGCCGAGCGGCTGGCCGCGGTCGGCGAGCTGGCGGGCGGCGTCGCGCACGAGATCAACAACCCGCTCATGATCATCCTGGGCCAGGTGCACCTCCTGCTGCAGTCCCTGGATCACGACGCGGTCCTCACCGGGCTCAAGGTCATCGACGGGGCCACCAAGCGGGCCGCCAACATCGTGCGGGAGCTGGTGCTCTTCGCCGAGCGGTCGCCCCTGCGGCGCGCGCGCTGCAAGGTCAGCGACCAGATCTACAAGGTGCTCTCCCTGCACCAGTCGCGGCTCGAGGGCGCCCACATCACGGTGCAGACCGAGTTCGAGGAAGTGCCGGAGATCTGGGCCGACAGCAATCAGCTCCAGGAGGCCCTCTTCCACCTGGTGCAGAACGCGGAGCAGGCGATGTCCGCCGCCCGCGGGTCCGGCACGCTCGCGATCCGGGTGCGCCCGGCGGGCGACGGGGTGCGGATCGAGGTCTCCGACGACGGGCCGGGCGTGGCGCCCGACGATCTGGCGCGCGTCTTCAACCCGTTCTTCACCACCAAGGCGCCCGGCGAAGGCCGCGGCCTGGGCCTGTCGGTCGCCCACAGCGTGGTGGCCGAGCACGATGGGCGTCTCTGGGCGGAGAATCGGCCCGGCGGCGGCGCGATGTTCGTGATCGAGCTGCCGGGCGGTGTCCCGGTCATCGATCCCGCCCTCACCCCGTCCGCCTGACCCGTCCGCTCCCGTCGCCCGCCTCCGCGGGCTCGTGGTACTCTTCTCCCTCGTGCGCTCCGTCTTCCTCTCGCGAATCGCCATGGCGCTCGGCGCCGCCCTCACCCTGGCGGCCTGCGCCAGCGTCGATTCCCCGCGCCGCTCCTCGGATTCGACGACCGTCCGCTGCGTGAACGAGCCCGGCCGCGGCGGGTCGCTCGACGCCACCCGGCCGCTCTTCTTCCTGTTCTGCGCGCAGTCCCCCTGACCGCGGTATCCCGGAGGCCCCCATGAGCACTGTCAAGGAATCCATCGCGCAGGCCGTCGACCGGTTGGGCGACGAGCTCGAGGCCCTCTCGCGCCAGATCCACGGGCACCCGGAGCTGGCCTACGAGGAGGTCAAGGCCTGCGGCTGGCTGAGCGACTTCCTGGGCAAGCAGGGCTACAAGGTCGAGAAGGGCGTGGGCGGGGTAGAAACCGCGTTCCGCGCCACCATCGAGACCGGCGAGGGCCCGACCATCGCGATCCTGTGCGAGTACGACGCGCTGCCCGGCATCGGGCACGCGTGCGG
>CAMLFJ010000455.1 GCA_946479205.1 uncultured bacterium
CGAGTGGGGCGTCTTCATCCAGACGCTCCTCGGCACGCGGGGCATCGCCCAGCCGGACATCACCGGCGTCGCGATCTCCAACGTGGTGCCGCCCATCCAGCAGGCGCTCGAGTGGATGTGCGAACGCTACTTCGGCGTGAACCCGCTCACGGTGGAGCCCGGGGTCACCGTCGACCTGCCGCTGAACGTCGACACCCCGCGCGAGGTGGGAGCCGATCGCGTGGTCAGCTGCGTGGCCGCGATCGCGCTGTACGGCACCCCGCTCATCGTGGTGGACTTCGGCACCGCCACCCGCTTCGACTGCGTCAACCGCCGCGGCGAGTTCATCGGCGGCGCGATCGCGCCCGGCATCAACACCGCCGCGGAGGCGCTGGTCTCGCGCGCGGCGCGGCTCTTCCGCGTGGAGCTGGTGCGGCCCAAGGACGCGATCGGCCGCAACACGATCACCAACATCCAGTCCGGGATGATCTACGGGTGGGCCGGGCTGGTGGACGGCATCGTGGAGCGGATGCGGCGGGAGATGGACGGCGACGTCAAGGTGGTCGGGACCGGGGGCCTGGTGGGGCAGATGCGGGAGGTCGTCCAGTGTCTGCAGTTCGTCAATCCCGAGCTGAAGCTCGAGGGCCTCCGGATGCTCTGGGAGCGAGCCAATCCCGTGCCCCCCCGTTGACACTCGGGGCGGGGCGCTCGTATACTTGCCCCCTACCTACAGTAGGCCGAGGCGGGCGGTTCTCTACATACGGGGTTCAGGCGGCCGGCTGCCGGCCCGGGACCCAGGCCGAGTGAGGCCAGGAGGCGGGGCGTATGGGCATGTGGGTCGGGAGGGGCCGGAAGGCCCGGGCGGCGTACGGCTTCGATGATATCGCGCTGGTTCCGGGCGCCCTGACGATCAACCCCAGCGAGGTCGACATCTCCTGGGAGCTCTGCGGCCACCGATTCCCCATCCCCATCATCGCGGCGGCCATGGACGGGGTGGTGAGCCCCTCGTTCGCGATCGAGATGGGCCGGGTGGGGGGCCTCGCGGTCCTCAACCTGGAAGGCATCTTCTCCCGCTACGAGAACCCCGACGCGGTCCTGGACCGCATCACCTCCGCCAGCCTGGAAGAAGCGACCAAGATCATCCAGGGCATCTACAGCGAGCCCATCAAGGAAGAGCTGATCCACAAGCGGATCAGCGACATCAAGAAGGGCGGCGGTCCGGTCCTGGTCTCCGCGATCCCGCAGCGCGCCGAGCGTTTCGCCAAGATCGCGGAGGAGGCGGGCGCCGACTTCTTCGTGGTGCAGTCCACCGTGACCACCGCGCGGCACGTCGCGAGCGAGTACACCCCGGTGGACATCCGCCAGCTCAAGAAGCACCTCTCGATCCCGCTCATCATCGGCAACGTCGTCACCTACGAGGCGTGCCTCGAGCTGATGGACTGCGGGGTGGACGCGCTGCTGATCGGGGTGGGCCCGGGCGCGGCGTGCACGAGCCGCGAGGTGCTGGGGCTCGGCGTCCCGCAGGTGACCGCCACCGCCGACTCGGCGGCCGCGCGCGACTTCTACTACAAGCGGACCGGCCGCTACGTGCCGATCATCACCGACGGCGGGATGACCACCGGCGGCGACATCTGCAAGGCCTTCGCCTCCGGCGCCGACGCGGTCATGATCGGCTCCGCCTTCGCGCGCGCCAAGGAAGCCCCCGGCCGCGGCTACCACTGGGGCATGGCCACGCCGCATTCCAACCTGCCGCGCGGCACGCGCATCCGGGTGGGCATCGCGGGGCCGCTCGAGCAGATCCTGTTCGGCCCCGCGTTCACCGAGGACGGGACCCTGAACCTCGTGGGCGCCATCCGCACCTGCATGGGCTCGGTGGGCGCCATGAACATCAAGGAGCTGCAGCAGACCGAGCTGATCATCGCGCCCTCGATCAAGACCGAGGGGAAGGTCTTCCAGCGCGCCCAGAAGCTGGGAACACCGCGGTAGTACCCGCGTGGCCAGCAAGGTCGCGATCCTCGATTTCGGGGGCCAGTACACCCAGCTCATCGCCCGGCGCATCCGCGAGCTCGGGGTGTACTCCGAGATCCTGCCCTGCACCGATCCGGTGGATCGCGTGCTCGGGGACGGCTATACCGCGCTCGTGCTCTCGGGCGGCCCGTCGAGCGTGTACGAGGACGAGGCCCCGCTCCCCGACAAGCGCCTGCTCGAGTCCGGCCTGCCGCTGCTCGGCATCTGCTACGGCATGCAGGCGATGGGCTTCCTCATGGGCGGCCACGTCGTCCCGGCCGAGCGTCGCGAGTACGGCAAGGCCCAGCTCCGCATCCTGAGCCGCGAGGGCCTCCTGGGCGGCGTGCAGCCGGAGGCCGACGGACTCGTGACCGTGTGGATGAGCCACGGCGACACCGTGCTGAAGCCGCCGCCCGGCTTCACCAGCCTGGCCACGACCGACAACTGCCCGGTCGCCGCCATGGCCGATCCGGTGCGGAAGCTGTTCGCGGTCCAGTTCCACCCCGAGGTGGCCCATACGCCGCAGGGGAAGACCGTGCTCAAGAACTTCCTGGACGCGGCGGGCGCCACCGCCGACTGGTCCATGCCCTCGTTCGTCGACACCGCGGTCGAGAACATCCGCAGGCAGGTGGGCCGGGACCCGGTGCTCTGCGCCCTCTCGGGCGGCGTGGACTCCTCCGTGGTGGCCGCGCTGATCCACAAGGCGGTGGGCGCCCAGCTCACGTGCCTCTTCGTGGACAACGGCCTGCTCCGCAAGGGGGAGGCGGAGGGGGTCGTCAGGACCTTTCGGGACGCATTCAAGGTGAACCTGATCCATGTAGACGCAACACGCCGATTCCTCGATCGTCTCGATGGTGTCACGGATCCGGAGGTCAAGCGCAAGGCCATCGGGGCCGAGTTCATCGCGGTATTCGAGGACGAGGCCCGCAAGCTCGGGCACATCCCGTGGCTCGCCCAGGGCACCCTCTATCCCGACGTGATCGAGTCGGTCTCGTTCAAGGGCCCGTCGGCGACCATCAAGACGCACCATAACGTCGGCGGCTTGCCGCCGAATATGCGCTTCAAGCTGGTGGAGCCCCTGCGTGAGCTGTTCAAGGACGAGGTGCGCGAGCTGGGTGCGCTGCTCGGCCTCCCCGGCGAGATCATCTGGCGTCAGCCCTTCCCGGGGCCCGGGCTCGCCATCCGCGTCCTCGGCGAGGTGACGGAGGAGCGCCTCGCCCTCCTGCGCGACGCCGACGCCATCGTCCAGGACGAGGTGCGCCAGGCCGGGCTCGAGCGGGAGCTGTGGCAGTCGTTTGCGGTGCTGCTGCCGGTGCGCACGGTGGGCGTGCAGGGCGACTTCCGCACCTACGCCCAGGTCATCGCGCTCCGCGCGGTGATGAGCCAGGACGCGATGACCGCCGACTGGGCGCGGCTGCCCTACGACCTGCTCGGGAAGATCTCGAGCCGCGTGATCAACGAGGTCAAGGGCGTCAACCGCGTCGTCTACGACATCTCCTCCAAGCCCCC